>CAZNBU010000109.1:0-9319 GCA_964571035.1 uncultured Planctomycetaceae bacterium
TGGCGCCGACCGGCGGGGGCTAACCTTGTGACGGCGCTCCGCGCCTGACTGCCGGACATAACTACGCAGCATTGGGCAGGATTGCCCGCGCCACTTCATTCCAACGCTTCGTCGTTGTGCGTGAGGTCGCGCGTTCTTGCGCGACTATCTGTGCCTCTGTGGCTCAATTTGGCAGGGTGGTGCGGTATCATCGCACGTAACAGGTACGGTCCTCCAACGGAGATCCCCATGAAGTTCTGGCTTACTTCCCTTGCAACCGTGATGCTGCTGGCTGGGTTTGCGCAGGCGCCGCAGGCGCAGGACAAACCCGCTCAGCCGAAGACATCCACCGATCCCCGCACCACCGTTGTCGACTTCGAGTACGACGGCCTGGTCTTCGTGCAGACGAAGGTGAACGACAAAGGCCCCTTCAAGTTCCTGTTCGACAGCGGCGCGACCCAAAGCGTTGTCAATGAGCGCCTGGCAAACCAACTTGAGCTTGAGCAGCACGAAATGCCGGGCGGCGTGCAGGGCGTCGGCACTGCCGAGGCTTCGCTGGTGGTTCTCGACAGCGTTGAGATCGGCGGGTTCAAGAAGGGCAAGTCGATCGCGGCTTCGATGAACTTCGACCACATGTCCGGCACGCTGGGCTACCACCTTATGGGCATCATCGGCCAGAACATCATCAAGACGATGCAGAAGATCGAGCTCGACTTCTCGGCCAGCAAGCTCAGCATGACCAGCTACCCCGAAGGCGAAGTCCCCAGCGACTGGCAGGAAGATCTGATCATCCGCATGCTCGAAGGCGGCGGCATCGGCATCCCGGGGTTGCCCGGTCTGCCTGGCCTGCCCGGAGGCGGCGACAAACGCGACGCCGACAAGCCGGAAAAGCCGCGCGAGAAGCCCAAGAAGGAGCCTCGCGAGGAAGAGTTCTCGGCGGGACCGTTCAGCAACTGGCTGCTGCAAGCGAGCCAGGACGACGAGAAGAAGACCGAAGCGGTGCCCGCGCGCCGCTCGCCCACTGAGCGCATGAACCTCAGCTACACCACCGGCGAGTTGAACCTGCCGCTGTTCGGCAAGCGCGAGCTGATCCCCTACTGGTACCTCGACGTCAAGATCAACGGCAAGTCCAGCCGTTTCATGTTCGACACCGGCGCCAGCATGCTGCTGGTCATCGGCAACAAACCCGCTGAGTCGATGAGCATCACGACCAGCTTCACTTACCCGGTGAAGGGCATCGGCAAGGGTCAGGCCGCATCCGGCATTGTCGAGACGTTCTCCGTCGGTCGCCTTACCGAAAACGACATCGCCTGCACGATCATGGAACTGCCGAGTGTGACCGGACAACTCGGGATGCTTGGTCAGTTGATCCCCGGGCTGAGCGACATGGATTTCGACGGGATTGTCGGCCTGCCGCTCGCTACTCGCTACAAGAAGATGATCGTCAACACCAAAGATCGCACGATCGACTTCGTGCCGTACGGCAAAGATGAGGTCAACGCGATCGAGCCGTACTCCACGGAAGACTTCGTCAAGGACGCCGTCGTTCGCACGTGGCGCGGCAAAGCCGGCACCTTCGGGTTGTCGGGCGATTCCCTGCCGCTGGAAGACTGGAAGACCCACGGGCTGGATCACGGCGGTTTGGTAGTGGAGTCGGTGGAAGATGAAGGCCCGGCGGCCAAGGCGGGCATTCGCAAAGGGGACATCATCACGCATCTCGTCGGCGTTGCAGAAGGCGTGCCCGACGACCTCGAGGATGCCGACGTTGAAGGCAAAGACGTTCGCGTGCGCGACCTGCCGGCGCTGCTGATGTGGGCCTGCACGGAAAACCCCGGGCGCGAAGTGACCGTTCGTCTGCGGCGCGGGAAAGAGTCGCTTGACCTTGTCGTAAAGCTGGGCGACTACGGGTGGAAAGGCACATACCCCGAGCGTTTTCGAGAGTGATTGAATTTCCGCAGCTTCGGGAACGTCTGAGCAGAACCTTTCGTTATCTGCATGAACTCAGCCGGGTGATCGCGTAAGCTCTTCAGCCGGTTGGCGGGTGTGGTGCGACACAATCGGGACTCTCTTGCGTTTGATCGACACACGTGGCAGAAAACACCCGTATCCTTCAACAGGCATTTTCAACGTCGCTCTTCGGCTGCACGCCGAACGTTGTTTGCCTCAATTAGCTGGCTGGCAGGCTTGTACTGACCTGTCATAGAGGAGCACGCCATGAACCCCGGGGCCACCCACTCGCTGGAACTCGCGCGCGCGGAACACCGCGTCGCCACACACCGCAGCCTGCAAACCCTGATCGCATGGGCAGCCGAGATCGCCGCTGCAGAAAGCGCCGCCGGCCGCCGCGTCATGTGGGCGCCGTGCCATGCGCTTGCCGGCGCGGTCAGCCTGCGCACGTGGATGCTTGAGCGCGCGGGCGAATCGCTCGGCACCGACAGCTCTGACGACGCGCCGACGCTGCTTTCCGGCGCGGCCGACGTCATCGTGATCGTTGATCCCGCATCCGCCGACGCGGCAAGCCTGCACTGGCTCAGCGACCTGCTGGCGTGCGCCGAAGCCGCCAAGGAAGTCATCACCACCGCGCCGCTGCCCGAGTTGATCGTGCTCTCGCAGACCGGCAGCGGCACCGAGCACTCCGACGCATTCATCGACAGCCTGCGCGCGCTTGGCGCCCGCGAAACGCGCGTCAACGGGCGCGAAAGCGACTTGACCAATGCGGCTGTGCGCACCGAAGTCGCGGCGCTGGCGGACAAGTACGGCTCACTGCTGGCAGCGATGGCGATGCTGCCATGCCCGGTCGACCTTGAAGACTTTGAAGCGGTGGCGAGCGCCGCGGGCGCGGGCAGCGGCGCGCTCAAGGTGGTCACCTCGGGCGGATTGTTCCAGGTGCTGGACGGCGAGGTTGTGCCGTCGTCGCGCGAAGTGCGCGGCGAGTTGCGGGCCGCCATCGGCAGCGAGCTGATCCAGTCGACCGCCGCAAGCCTCGCCGGCGTGCTGGACCAGCGCTTCGAAAACCTGCCGGACGCGCGTATCGAGATCCTGATGCTCGCGGGCGACAGCCGCCGGGCAACACGCCTCGCGCGCAAGCGCTTCGACGAGCACTACAACGCCGGGCATTTCGAAGAGGCCCTGCGCGTGGTCGATATCAGCCGGCAGCTCAACATGCCGCTGGAAAGCGGGCGCCACGCCGCCGAGATCGACGAGGCCAAGCTGGCCGCGCTGCACGCCGAAGTCGGCAACTACGCGCAGGCCAAGCAGATTGTCACTGAGCTCGCGCGCCGGCGCGACCTGTTTCGTACCGCGCCGTTTGTTGAGTGGCTGGCGCTGGCTGCGCGCACGCTCGCGATGAAGTCCGGGTTTGAGCCGCGCACTGCCGACAGCCTGATGCGCCGCGCGATCCGCCTGGCCGGCGACAACCTCGACCAGAGCGTGCGGCTGACCCTGCTGCGCGTGCAGTTGCTGGAATCGGGCGTGTTCTCCCTGGACGACCGCGCGACCTGGCTGCTGAGCCACATCAACAACAAGATGCTGGACGAGGTCTCGCCGCCCACGCTCGCGGCGTACCTTGAGGTGACGGCTTCGCGGCTGGTGGCGCGCAACGAGTTCAAGGGCGCGTTCAAGCGCCTGCGCCGCCTGGCGCCGCTGGAGACGTCGGACGCGCGCAAGGCGGCGTCGATGATCCAGATGGCGCGCTGCCGCTCGCACTTCGGCGACCACGAGGGCGCGCTGCGCTACGCCTCAAGCTCGCTGCACTACGCGATCCGCGCCGCGGACCTGGGCGTGGTGGAGCGTGCCGCCAAGTTCATCAAGGATACCGAGCGCGGGCGCCCCAAGGCGATGCCGCGCATGACGCCGCCGCGCGCCGCCGGCGGGCGACGCCGCCTGCCGGCGATGGCCGACATCCCGACGCCGCAGTCGCCGGATTCGACGCGCGTGTACGAGGTGCTGGAGTCGCGCTTCGGCGCGCTTAGCTGGGCACGCCGCCGCGGGTTGCAGCATGCAGCCTTCGGCAAGCAACAGCCGGGGCCGGACGTGCTGACGGTGTTCCAGGAAAACGGCGACGGCACCGTGGCCGTGGTGGGCCGCAGCGCACCGGTGAACAGCTCGTCGCGCGGCGTTGTGCTGCTGCGCAACGACGGCGATGACTACGTGGTGTTCAGCGCGTCGCCCGACGGCGAGCCGCGCGAAGACGCCGTCGTGCGCCTGCTGCTCGCGGACCGGGCCGTCACCGAAAGCGGCGAAGGCAGCGGCGCCCCGCCGACGCGCCGCACGGTGGTGGACGAATACCTCAAGCGCGCCCATGCGCACGGCACCGACCGCGGTCTGCACTCCACCATGGAGACGCTCTTCAATAAAGACCTGCTGATGTACCTCGAAGAGCAGGGGTTAACAAAGGAAGAGATGGCGGAGCGGCTGGGCGTCTCGCGCGCCACGCTGTACCGGATGTACGCGCGGGCGGGGTTGAATTAGCGGCAGTCGGCAGTCGGCAGTCGGCAGTCGGCAGTCGGCAGTCGGCAGTCGGCAAGAGTCTGCGCCGCAATTGGCAACCGTCAAATCGATTCCGGCAGTTCCGGTTGCCTACTGCCGACTGCCCATTGCCGACCCCATGCCCGCCGGTTTTCGGCCACCGAACGATTGCTATCCTCCCGCGCTCTTTGCGGGAGAGTGACATGTCCAACCTCATCCGGATTCCGACGCCGTTGCGCAACCTGACGGGCAATGCGCCCGAAGTCGCCGTCAGCGCCGCCACCGTAGGCGAAGCGCTGCGCGCGCTTGAGATGCAACATACCGGAGTCATGGCCCGCATCTGTGACGAGCAGGGCAACGTGCGGCGGTTCGTCAACGTGTTCGTCAACGACGAAGACATCCGCTTTCTCGAAAACCTCGACACGCCGCTGAAGGATGGCGACGCGCTGTCCATCGTGCCCGCGATCGCGGGCGGATAGGGGCCCCGTGGCACACTCAAGCGAGATCCGGGCCGTGCGCATCGGCATGCTCGGGTGCGGGGTTGTCGGCGGCGGGCTGCTCAAGCTGATCGAGAAGCATCGCGACGACTTCCGCGCCAACGGGTTCGAGCTGCGCGTCACCCATGTAGCCGTGCGCGACACCGGCAAGCAGCGCGGCGTTGACCTTGCGGGCATCACCGTCTCAACCGACGCGATGGCGGTCGCGCAGGACCCCGCCATTGACCTGCTGGTTGAGGTCATGGGCGGCAGCACGCTGGCGGTGCAAGCCGGGTGCGCAGCCCTGGCGCGCGGCGTGCCGCTGGTGACCGCGAACAAGTCCGCGCTCGCCCGCCACTTCACCCGCTACGCCGAAGCAGCCGGCAGCGCGGCGATCGGGTTTGAGTCCGCAGTCGCCGCGCACATCCCCATCATTGAGGTGCTGGACCGCAGCCTCGCGTGCGAAGAGCTGACGCTGATCAAAGGCGTCATCAACGGCAGCACCAACTACATCCTGACGTTCATGGAGCGCGCCGGGTGCGAGTACGAAGACGCGCTGGCCGACGCCGCCGCCAAGGGGTTCACTGAAGCCGACCCGACCCTGGACGTCGAAGGCATCGACGCCGCCGAGAAGCTGACCCTGCTCGCGCTCAAGGCCTTCGGCGCATACGTGCCACCCGCGCAGGTGCACACCGAGGGCATCACCCGCATCCGCCAGGTGGACATTGAGCTGGCGCGCGAGCTGAACCACCGCATCAAGCTGGTGGCGGCTGCGCGCGTCACCCCCGAGGGCCTGAGCCTGCGCGTGCACCCGGCGCTGGTGCACCGCGGCGAGCTGCTGGCCGACGTAGACAGCGAGTTCAACGCCATCATCCTCGAAGGTCCCTCCTTCAAAGAGCTCACCTTCCTGGGCAAGGGCGCAGGCGAGCTGCCGACCGCAAGCGCAGTGCTGAACGACATCGTCAAGCTCGTGCGCGGCGCGCCCGGCGTGGTGCCGGGGTTCCGCAAACCCGGAGGGGAGCGCCTCGCCCCTGCCGATACGTCCCAGCTTCGGCACTGCTGCTTCCTGCGCATGGCGGTCGATCCGGCGCAGGTCGAGACGCTGCCCGCCGCGCTGCTTGGCATGGGGCTGAGCGTGCTGTCGATTGCCCGCGCCACCCGCGATTCCGTACACTACGCCGGCGTGATTACCGATGTGGTCGAGGAGCACCGCATGACGGCCATGCTGCCGCAGATCGCCGCCCTGCCGTGCGTGCTGGACAACCCGGCGCTGATCCGGCTTGATAAGGACAACTACCGTGACATCGTCGAGCGCGAACAAAGTGCGTATTTCGGTGCCAGCCTCCAGCGCCAACCTGGGGCCGGGGTTTGACACGCTTGCCGTCGCGCTGGATGTCCGCCTGACCGCCACGGTCGAGTGGTCGCCCGACAGCGTGAAGCTGCACGACTTCGACGACCCGCTGCACTGGTGGCGCACCGCCGTTGAGCCCAACACCAACTACTCCGGCACGCTGGTGGACTTCGCGATTGAGCACTCCGGCGAGCCCAACCTGCTGGCAACCGCGTTCGTCAAAGCCGTACTGCGCGCGGGGCCCGAGTATCACCTGCCGCGCGAGCTGAAGTGCCAGGTGCATTCCGACATCCCGGTCGCGCAGGGTCTGGGCAGCAGCGCCGCGGCTGTGGTGGCGGGCGCCGCGGTAGCCGAAGTCTGGCGCACCGGCGCGGCAGAGAAAGCGGTAGTGTTTCGCGACGCCATTGCAATCGAGGGCCACGCCGACAACGCGGCGGCTGCAACCTACGGCGGCCTGCAAGCCGCGCTGCTGCTGGGCGACGAGACGCGCGCGACGACGGTGAAGGTTCATGAAAGCATTCGAGTGGCGGTATGCGTGCCGCGCGCGACGTTGAAGGAGAACACGCTCGCCACGCGCTCGTGGCTGCCCGAGCAGCTCAAGCGCAAGGAAGCGGTGACCAACCAGCGCGCGCTGCTGACACTGCTGTACGGGCTGCGGACCGCCGACGCGCGCGCGATCGAAGCCGGGTTCGAAGACCGCCTGCACGTGCCGCTGCGCAAGAGCATGATCGCGGGCTACGACGAGATCGTGAAGTCCGCCGTGCAAGCCGGCGCGTACGGTGTAACCATCAGCGGCGCGGGCGGCAGCATGATCGCGCTGGGCGTCGGCGACATGGCCCCCATCGCCGAAGCCATGCGGCAAGCCTACGAGCGCCACGGCATGGAGGCGACGGCGCTAACGCCCGAGATCGACAAGCGCGGCATGATTGTGGAGGCGCAATAGCATCTTCGGATTGATCGTGGGTCCGGTTTGGATCGCACACGCGTTCATGCCCGACTAAGCCAGGAGACAGGAGCTTGGAGGCGGGAGTAACTGCTTGCGCCGCGACCGAACGCCGAGCCTGCAGTTGCTCCCGCCTCCCGACTCCTGACTCCAAGCTCTCACTCCCCATGAATCAGCGGCACGAACGATACCGCACCCAGCTCGGTCACGGTGACGCCCTGTTCCTTCCTTATTACCAGCGTCATCTGCTGGCGGCGTGGCGGACCTATGGGCAGCACCATCCTGCCGCCTGTCGCCAGTTGACGCGTCAACCCCTCCGGCACTTCCGGGCTGGCGGCGGCTGTGATGATGCGTGGGAACTCGGCTGGTCCCGGCCAACCCATGCGGCCGTCCCCCACCTTCAGCGTCACGTTGGCTATGCCCGCGCGTTGCAGATTGATCGCCGCCTGTCGCGACAGCTCCGGCACCACCTCCACCGAGTACACGTGCCGGCACAACCGCGCGAGCACCGCCGTCTGGTACCCACACCCGGTGCCGATTTCCAGCACGTCGTGGCCCGGCTCCACTTGCAGCAGCTCGGTCATCCACGCGACGATGTACGGTTGGCTGATGGTCTGCCCGTGGCCGATCGGCACCGGCCGGTCTTCGTAGGCCAGCGTGATCGCCGATGCGTCAACGAATTCATGGCGCCGGATCTCCCGCATCGCAGCCAGCACGCGCGGGTCGCTGACCCCGCGGGCGGCAATCTGCGTCTCCACCATGAGGTGGCGCAGGCGTGTCAGCTCTGCCTCAGACGGCATTTCATACCAATTCGAAACAGTGCAGTCGGATTGCACGCTGCTCTAACTACCTGACGCGAAGTCGCGAAGGTGGCGCGAAGAACGCGAAGAAAAGCCATGCCGTTTGCCGTTCTTCGCGGCCTTCGCGAAATCTTCGCGCCTTCGCGTCGAGCAGTTCCATAAGGTTGCGAACCAGCATCAGTCTTTGATTTCCGCCCGCCGCTCCTTGATGATCTGCTCGGCGTAGGCCGCCGCGCCAAGGCCTTGGTGCGCGTTCGAAAACCCGCGCAGCGCGTTGATCAGCATCTGCGTGCCCTGCGGCTCGGACTTCTCGATCTGCTTTTGCAGCGTGGTGAAGGCCTCCAGCTCCTTCTTCACCGCCTTGTCCTTCTTCAGCCGCGCAAGCTCGGCCTTGGCTTCGTCGCCGATCTTGTGGCGCTTGAACTGCTCCTTCTGCAGTTCATGCATGTTGACCACGAGGTCCCAGCGTTTTTCCTTCGTCCACTCCTCGATGCGCTTCTTGCGATGGTCCACCATCGCGTTCACGCGGTCCTGCAACAGTTCCAGGTCGCTGCGCGCTTCTTCGGGCAGCTCTTTCTCCAGCGCCTTTTCTGCCTCCACCAGCGCTTCGCCGAACTCGCGGTCTTTCAGTTTGCCGGCTGCGCGCTCCGCTTCTTTGGCGACAACGTGCTTGCCCAGCTTCGGGTACTGGATGCGCGCGAGTTCTTTGTCCAGCGCGTCGATGAAACTCTCGCGCCCGAAGAACGCGATCTTGCCGTCGATGTCCACGATCGCGCTGTAGAACCCCTTCTCGCCCGCGTACTTGCCGAACTCGTTGGAGTCGTCGTAGCGTCCGCCCATCGCCACCGGGAACGAAAACCCCTCGCGCCGGCAGTACGCGCGCACTTCCGGCAAACCGTTGTGGTCGAAGCGATGCACCGTGAACACCATCAGCCCGTACTCGCCGTGCTGCTCCCAGCGCTTCTGCAGGTCGGGCAGCAGGCGCGCCTTGCCGTCGCCGATGCACCATTCCATGATCACGATGACGTCGCCCTTGCAATCCGCCAGCGTGCGCGCGGTTTCGGGCGGGTTGTGAATCGTCCCGCCCGCCTTGAACTTCGGGGCTTCATCGCCGACCGTCAACTGGGCCGCCAGCGGCGCCGCCAGCAGCAGGCACAACAACAACATCCGCATGACTTCCTCCGCCCACAACATACGAGGTGTGGCGACAACCCCAAATGGAAAACGGCCCAGCCAAGCCGGGCCGTTTGATCATTCGTGACTTCTACTCCGTTATCTCGCCGTGCAGCTTCTTGGCTTCTTC
>CAZNBU010000110.1:0-4018 GCA_964571035.1 uncultured Planctomycetaceae bacterium
TCTGCTTGCCGGTGACGCTAAGCGCGCCCAGTGTGCGGCCGTGGAAGCCCGTGTCCATGGCGATCACGCGCGGGCGGCCGGTGGCGCGGCGCGCGATCTTTAGCGCTGTCTCGTTCGCCTCAGTGCCGCTGTTGCAGAAGAAGACGGCGGCGCTTTTGGGGTACGCGTTCTCGCACACCATCGTGGCGGCTTCGGCGCGCGTGTCGTTGTAGACGGCGTTGCTGTAGAAGATCAGTTTCTTAGCTTGCTCGGCGATCGCCTTTACCAGCTTCGGATGCGAGTGGCCGATGTTGCACACCGCGTGGCCCGCGTAGAGGTCGAGGTACTTCTGCCCCTTATCATCGAACACCCACACGTCTTCGCCCCGGACGACCGTCAGGGGCATCTTCGTGTAGGTGGGGACGAGATACTTGTCCTCGACCTGCTGTGTGCTCATGCCGACTCCTGGTGCCGGTGTGCAGCCTCCGGCAGGGCCTCGATGATGTCTGTTGCCAGCATCCCGATCTCGCCCATTCTGGCGCGGACAAGATCACCCGCAAGCCCATGAAGGTACACGCCCAGCACGCTTGCGTCGAACGGGTCAAACCCCTGGCCGAGCAGCGCCGCCACCACGCCCGAAAGCACGTCGCCCACGCCGGCCTTGGCCATGCCGGGGTTGCCGGTGGTGTTGACGTACGCGCGCGCGCCGTCGGTGACGACGGTGCGATGCCCCTTAAGGATCAGCACGCACTTGCGCTTGCGCGCGAACGCGACCGAGACCTCCATGCGGTGCTCGTCGCCTTCCTTGAGTGTGACGCCGTCGAACTCGCCACCCAGAAGGCGCGCCATCTCGCCGGGGTGGGGGGTCAGCACGGGCAGGCCGGACTTGCGGTCGTAGTCCTTGAGGCAGCGGCATTCATCCAGCGCCAGCGCGTTGAGGCCATCGGCGTCGATGACCAGCTTCATCTTTACGTCGGGCAGCAGGTTGCGCACCGCCTGCACCGTCTGCGGGTTGGTCGAGATACCCGGCCCCAGCAGCATCACGTCATAGGCTTCCGCGGCCTTCAGAATCTTGTGCGGCGCCATGGCGCTGATCGTGCCGTCTTCGGTTTCGGGTAGCGCGCTGGTCATCACGTTCGGGTCGCGGCCAGCCACCACAGCCGCAAGGCGCCACGGCATGCCCACACGCACCAGGCCAGCCCCCGCTCGCAATGCCGACCGCGAACAAAGCGCTGCCGCGCCCACCATGCCCACCGAACCGGCAACGCAGAAAATGCGCCCGGCTTCACCCTTGTGCATGGTGGCCACACGCTTGGGCAGCGGCGGCACAGCGGAGACCAGTTGGACGTCAGCACCCATCAGAGCAGCGCATGTTCAATGGGCACGCCCAATAGTCAATGCGCCGGTGCCCCCGTGATTGCGGGGCCAAGGCTGGCAGCAAGCGCGGGGTGCTATCCGCGGTCTTCGTCGTTGTGGGTCCAGGCGTCTACTGCGCGGGTGTATTCCTGCAGCTCTTCGGGTTTGAAGAAGAGGCCTAGCTCGCGCTGGGCGGCTTCGGGACCATCGCTGCCATGGACTAGGTTCAGGCCGCGCGAGACGCCGTAGTCGCCGCGGATGGTGCCCGCCTGCGCGTCGGTGCAGAAGGTCTTGCCCATCAGCTTGCGGCAGTTGTCGATCGCTTTGGGGCCCTCGACGCAGATGGCCACCAGCGGGCTGCTGGTCATGAACTTCACCAACCCCGCGTAGAAGCCCTTGCCTACGTGGTCCTTGTAGTGCTTGGCGGCGAGTTCTTCGCTCATCTTCATCAGCTTGAGGCCGACGACCTTCATGCCCGTGCGCTCGAAGCGCCCCAGGATGTCGCCCACCAGCCCGCGCTGCACGCCGTCTGGCTTAACAAGGATCAGTGTTCGTTCGATTGCCATGTCTCGTCTCCCGGGGCGGGAGGGTAGCACGCGGATGGCTGACTTCCAGCGGGCGGGCGGGGCTTGGTGCCTCGGGCTTCGAGCTTGGGGAATGGCGACAGTTCCGCCAACCCCGGGCCCCATTTTCATACTGAGTATGAAAAACCTCCTTGTGGGCCGGAAACGGGGGACTATCATCCGCGGTCCCGGCGTTGCTAACGCAATGCCGGCAAAACGGCTGACTTACTCGACCCTAGAGAGGAATGAATATGGCTATCCAGGTAGGATCTCCGGCGCCCGACTTCGCCGGCGAAGCGGTTATCGGCGGTGACTTCAAGCAGATCAAGCTCAGCGACTACAAGGGCAAGTGGGTGGTGCTGTTCTTCTACCCGCTCGACTTCACGTTCGTCTGCCCGACCGAGATCGTGGCCTTCGACAAGGCGCGCGAGGAGTTCAAGAAGCTCAACACCGAAGTCATCGCGTGCAGCGTTGACAGCAAGTTCAGCCACGCGGCCTGGAACAACACCCCGCTCGACAAGGGCGGTCTGGGCGGCGTGAAGTACCCGCTGCTGGCGGACCTCACCAAGAACATCTCGCGCGATTACGGCGTACTGCTTGAGCAGGGCGGCGTGGCACTGCGCGGCTTGTTCCTGATCGACCCGGACGGCGTTCTGCAGCACCAGACCGTCAACGCCCTGAACGTGGGCCGCAGCGTCAAGGAGACCCTGCGCGTGGTCAAGGCGTTCCAGTGGAGCAAGCAGCACGGCGACGTCTGCCCCGCCAACTGGGACGAAGGCGCGGAGGCCATCAAGCCGACGAAGGAAAGCACCGGCGCGTACCTCGCCAAGGCTGGCAAGTAATCAAAGCCCACCGCGGAAGCAGTGGGTTGGCCTGAAGTAGCGTAAAAACACAAAGCCCACTGCTTCCGCAGTGGGCTTTCGTTTAGAGGCGCGGGTGCCCGCCTTACTTTGTGTCCTCCGGCAATCCCCACCGAAGCCGGAACCCGCGCCAAGCTGTTAGCGGCGTCTGCGCATCTCGCGGCGGCGTTCAAACATCCGCTTGCCGGGGCGCATGCGCTTGCCGGGTGCAAACTCGCCGCGCTTGCCAGGACGCATTCGCTTGCCCGGCATCATGCCGCCTCGTTTGCCGCGTTTCATCTGTTTTTTGCGATCCATGCGCTTGCCTTCGCGCATGCCCTTGCGACCGCGCTCAGCCCGTTCACTGCGCGGGGCTGCCCGCTCGCCTCGTTCGCGCCGCAGCTCATTGCGCAGCTTCTCGATGCGTTCTCGCAGCCGGTCTGCGTCCTTGCCGTTGTCGGGGGCTGTGCGCCTCTCAGCGCGTTCGCGCTTCGGTTCGCCGCGTTCCTGGGCGCTCAGCTGCGTGCCCATAAGGGCCAGTCCGGCCAGGGCGAAAAGTACGATGGTGAATCTCATGGCGTTCTCCTGCTCGTGCTGCCTGACCCCTGCGTCCCATACAACCCCGACGTTTGCCCCTGGTTGCGGGGATTTTCACCACAGAGGCGCAGATAACGGCAACTGCGTCAGGATCGGCAGGACGGTCAGGATGAAGAACTGGCGATCCAAAGGTAGTGCATTTTCCTGGCCATCCTGCCAATCCTGACTGTCGTTGCAGTGCTGTGTGTCCCACGTGTGATCAAGCGAAGGGGTTGCCGCTTCGATTGGCGCGTTGATACTGGTTGTGGAGGTGAAGATGGGCGCACCAAAGATTGCGATCAACGGGTTCGGGCGGATCGGACGCACGATCATGCGCATTGCCAAGTTGCGGCGTCACTTTGACGTGGTGGCGATCAATGACCTGGCTGACCCTGAAGCACTGGCCTACAACTTCAAGTACGACAGCGTGCACCGCACGTACCCCGGCGACGTGTCTCTGCAAGGCGACACGCTGACGATCGACAGCGACCCGTTCAAGGTGCTCAGCGAGAAGGACCCGTGGAAACTGCCGTGGAAAGAGCTCGGCGTCGATTACGTCATCGAAAGCACCGGCAAGTTCCGCAAGCTGGCTGAACTCGATACCCACCTGAAAGCCGGCGCACGACGCGTGCTGGTGACCGTGCCGACCAAGGATCATCTGGAAAGCACAGTGGTGCTGGGCGTGAACGACCACGTGCTTACGCC
>CAZNBU010000110.1:4028-9304 GCA_964571035.1 uncultured Planctomycetaceae bacterium
ACGCCCGACGCGAAGATCATCAGCAACGCGAGCTGCACGACCAACTGCGCGGCGCCGATGGCAAAAGTGCTGCATCAAGCGTTCGGCATCCGGCGCGGTTTGCTGACCACCGTGCATGCCTACACAGCCGACCAGCGGCTAGTGGACAGCCCGCACAAGGACTTCCGGCGCTCGCGGCATGCGGCGCTGAACATCATCCCCACCAGCACGGGCGCCGCCAAAGCGGTCGGCAAAGTGCTACCTGAGCTGGAGGGCAAGCTCGACGGCATGGCGATGCGCGTGCCGGTGCCCGATGGAAGTGTAGTGGACCTTGTGTGCGAGCTTGGCAAGAACGCTACGGCCGACGAGATCAATGACGTCTTCAAGAAGGCCGCAGCCGGCCCGCTCAAGGGCATCCTGCAATACAGCGTGGACGAGATCGTAAGCAGCGACATCGTGGGTAACTCGCACAGTTGCATCTTCGACAGCCCGCTGACACAGGTCATCGAGGGCAATATGGTCAAGGTGATCGGATGGTACGACAACGAGTGGGGCTACTCCAATCGCGTGCAGGACCTGATCGTGAAGCTTGCAAAGCAGGACGGGTTGGATCCTAAATTTCAGGCGTAGACTCTTCGTGAACTTCGTGTCCTTCGTGGATCAAAGCAGTACGACCGCATGCAATGAAGAGAATTGGCATCATTACGAGCGGCGGCGACGCGCCGGGCACCAATGCCTGCATCCGCACGGTTGCGCGGCGCTGCCTTTACGACGGCGTTGAGTTGATGGGCATCTTTGAATCGTGGGACGGGCTGCTCAGCGGCAACGTGCGCGCCATCACCCGCGATGACGTCACCGGCATTGTGCAGTCAGCCGGTACGTTCCTGCGCTCGGCGCGCTCGCGGCTGTTCCTGAAGGACGGCGACGCGGACATCGCGAAGCAGGCGCTAGGCAAGCATGGCATCGAGGGCTTGATCGTCGTCGGCGGCAACGGGTCGCAGGTGGCGGCGAGCATCCTGTCGCAATCGGGGTTTCCCGTTGTGGGTGTGCCCAAGACGATCGACAACGATCTTGCGGGCACCGAACTTACGGTGGGGTTTCTCACCGCCGTTGAGATGGTCACGCACGCGCTGGACAACCTTCGTGCGACGGCGGAGTCGCACAACCGTGTGATGGTGGTCGAGGTGATGGGGCGCAACGTTGGTTGGATCGCAGTCGAAAGCGCGATCGCCGGAGGGGCGGACCTGGCGCTGATTCCGGAGTTCCCGTTCACGCTGGACGACGTCTGCGACAAGGTCCGCACCCGCCATGAGAAGTACGACCGCAACTACTCGATCATTGTGATCGCGGAGGGCGCAATCGACAGCGACGGCGCGATCGACCCGCGCAGCGACAGCAAAGACAAGCTCGGCCGGCCCAAACTCGGCGGCGTGGGGCCGATGCTGGCGCGTGAGATCGAGTCACGGCTAGGCTACGATGCGCGCTGCACGGTGCTGGGGTACCTGCAACGCAGCGCCGCGCCGGTGGCTGCCGACCGTATTCTCGCGACGCGCGTGAGCGACAAGGCGTACGACCTGCTGCTTGGCGGACAGGGTGGAATGCTGGCGGGGTTGCAAGGACGCGAAGTTGCAGCGGTGCCGCTCAAGGACATCGCGGGCAAGGAAAAGAAGGTTACCGCGGAGTGGCGGCGCCTTGCCGAGTTGTTCGGATAATACAACAGGCGCTGCCGAAACGGCCGCGCCTGTTGCATGCAAGAGTCCTCGCTACTTTGTGTGCCTCAGTGCATTGAGTGCATAGGCAGTGCAAAGGACGGGGCTGTCTTCCTGCCAGCGGTCGTGGTCGTCATTGACCCAGCTACCGTTGTCTTTCTGGCGCTTGGCGAACTGCTTCACCAGGTCTTCGCGCCAGTCATGCTGGAACCCGCGCTCCGGTTCTTCGATGTACCGCTCGCCCCACGCGTCCAGCGTCTTGGCCATGCTCAGGTAGTAGTAGTACAGGCCCATCTGGTGCTGCTTCGCGTCGCGGAACCCCGGCACGCGCTCAAGAACGTAGTTGCGCTGGATCCACCCGTAAGCCAGCTTCACCGGCAGGCTGTCCTTCGGAAGCCCGGCGAACAGGTAGGCGCGCAGCAGGTTGTAGGTCATGCTGCCGTAGCTGAACAGCGTGATCGACCCGTCCGCATTTTCCTTCGCGCCGTCCACCATGCTGGTCTCTTCACTGTAGGTCGCGCCTCCGTGGTCATCGCTGCCTTTGCTGGCCGGCTTGATCTTCTTGCCGGTTGCCTTGTCCACGGCTTCGAATCCTTCGTCCTGTACTTCGCCAGCGTTCTGGTTGCGCTTCAGGAAGACGATGGCGGCGTCCCACAGTGGATCGTCCTTGCTAAGCCCGCACGCTTTGAGCGCGTCGATCGCGTAGGTACTTGTGCTCATGTTGGCAGGCGGCTTGCCGCGACGGCCCACGGAGTCTTCGATCTCTTCCTTGCTGTAGGCCCATCCGCCGTAGCCGGAGGTGTTCTTCTTGTAGTTCGGCGCCGGGCCTTCAGGGTTCCCGACCTGCGACTGTTTGAGGTAGTCGCGCGCCGATGCGATGTGGTTGCTGAGCTTGCCCTTCCACGGCCCGTCGGCCTTGTTCACGTCGGCGAACAACTGTGCGCAGATGCTGGTGATATATACCGCGCGGATTCCCTTCATCTGCTCCACCCCCGGCATGTAGCTCCATGACCCAGCGGTTTCCTGGCTCTCGATCAGCCAGCTCATGCTGTCCTTGATCATCGCTTCGTCGGCGTTCCACGCCTTGGTGCCGACCAGGCCGTGCAGCACCATGGCGGTGTAGGGCACGTTCATGGATTTCGGGCCCCACCCGCTGAGCAGCCCTTTGGGGTCATCCTTCGAAGGCGGCTTGTTGTACTGCGTCTTCAGGAACTCGACGGCCTTGGCGACGACCTTGTCGCGCTCGCCGGAGACGTCGTAAGCGCTTTTTCCATCCTTGGCTGCGTCATCCTGCGCAAGCGCCGGGCTGCTGTTGGTGATGGCGAACAGCATCGCCAGCGCGGCGCAAAGGGCCATCAACGGTGTCTTCTTCATCATTCGTCTCCTTGGTGTCCTGCGGACTAGAATTGCTTTGGGTGACCCCTGCTACTTTGTGTTACGCAAAGCCTCAAGCGCGTATGCCGTGCAAAGTACCGGGCTGTTCTCGCGCCAGCTGCTGCTTTTATCGTTTACCCAGTGGCCGTCTTCCTTCTGGCGGCCGGCGAGCGCCTTGATCAGGTCCTCGCGCCAGTTGTGTTTGATCTCGCGCTCGGGCTCAGTGATCACGTCTTCGCCCAGTACCTTAAGCGTACGGCCCATGCTCATGTAGTAGTAGTACAGCCCCGCTTCAAAGTCCTTCGGGTCGCGGAAACCCGGCACGCGTTCAACCGTGTAGTTGCGCTGGATCCACCCGTAGGCAAGCTTCACCGGCAGGCTGTCCTTTTTCAGGCCAGCGTGCAGGTAGCTGCGCAGCAGGTTGTAGGTCATGCTGCCGTACGAGAAGAACGTTACGGTGCCGTCTTCGTTCTCGTTTTCGCCTGCGCTTGAGCCCTCAGAGTAGACCGCCCCGCCGTAGTCCTTCGAGTCCTTGGCAGCCGGCTTGACCTTGCGGCCGCGGCTGTCGGTTGCGACCCACCCTTCGTCCTGCACTTCACCGGCGTTCTGGTTACGCTTCAGAAAGGTCAGCGCGCGCTCCCAGATCGGGTCGTCCTGCTTGACGCCGCAGGCCTTCAGCGCGTCGATGGCGAACGTGCTGGTGCTCATGTTGCTGGCGGGCTTGGCGCCCTGGCCGATCTCTTCCTTACTGTAAGCCCACCCGCCGTACCCGGCTTTGTCTTTCTCGTAGTCGGGGGCGGCGCCGTCGGGGTTGCCGACCTGCGCCTGCTTCAGGTAGTCGCGCGCCTTTGCCACAACGTCGTTGAGCTTGCCCTTCCAGGGGCTGTCGGCGTTCAGGTCGGCAAACAACTGCGCGACGATGCTGGTGATGTACACGGCCTGCACGCCCCGCATACGCTCCATCCCGGGGATGAACGACCATGCGCCCGTGGTTTCCTGGCTTTCGATCAGCCAGTTGACGCTGTCCTTGACCATTTCGCTGTCAGCGTCCCACACCTCGCTTTTGTACAAACCTTGCAGGACCAGCGCGGTGTACGGCACATTCATGGCTTTGGGGCCCCAACCGCTCTGGATGCCCTGACGGTCTTCGCGGGAAGGCGGTTTGTTGTACATCGACTTGAGGTACTCGAACGCCCTGGTGACGACCTTCTTGCGCTCGGTTGCGACGTCGAACTCGGCTGGCTTGTCCTGTGCGTTTGCAACATTGTCGTTGGTCAGGACGAACGCCGCGAGAATCGCCGCGCATAGAACTCCAAGCATCGCTTTGGGCATGGTTGCTCCTCTGGTTCACCTGAGTGTCCGCTGAGCAGACCGGATCTGACCGATTTTCCGTGTCATAACTCCAGTAGCTGGGGTACGACTATAGCCCGATCTCCAGAAGTGCTTTACTCGCAAGGTCTTCCATAAAAAGCTCCAGCCGTTTTCGAATGAAGCGCTGCTCGCCGACGATGCCGGTTTCGGCTGGCGGGCGGTCCATCAACTGGCAGTCCTGCTCGGCGTTGGACTGTGCAAGCACCTCGTGGGTTTGTGTGTCGATCAGCATAACAGCCAGACCCAGGGTGATATGTCCCGTTCTTCGCAACTCATTCATTTCAAAACGGGAGATGGCGGCGTGAAGTTCATGCCGGCCCGGCTCAATCGGGTGCTGTTGCGAGAGTCGCGCGCGCAAACCGGCTTCGGCGAGCAGGCGCAGGTCGATCATTTCGAAATTCATGCCGGCGACTTTTTCGCCGGCGTCGCCAAGCCAGATCTCCGGCACACGCAACGTGACGCCGGAGAGGTTCTTCACCGGGAGCACCGCAATGGACGTGCCGCTTGGAACGGGCGGTTGGCGCTGCACGGAACTGCACGCCGCAAGCACAAGCAGGGCGAGGATTGCGGGCAAGTGCTTAGCGAGCGTCACGCACCACCTCGCCGGTCAGTGTGCGTTCAAGGATGCCTGCGACTTCCAGAATCCCGATACAGGTCTTCGGTTGATCGATGCCGCGTGACAGCAGCACTGGCCGGTCCAAAGGGTCGCACGCCTGCGGCGCGATCTTCTTGTGCTTGTCGTAGGACCAGGCGGCGACTACGACAGTGGCTTGCGCCTGCGCCAGCAGGTGATGGGCTTCGCGCTCGGCTGCGTGCAATGCGGCGCGCGTCGGCCCTTCGTCG
>CAZNBU010000111.1:0-9284 GCA_964571035.1 uncultured Planctomycetaceae bacterium
ACAGTAGTCGTTACAGACTCCAATATCGAGCAGTTCAACTCCGGTCGCGCGCTGCTCTTCTTTTCAGCCGAGTGGCACGAGCCGTGCGCCGAGATGGTGCCGATCATTGAGCGTGTGGCCCAGGAATTTGCAGGCAAAGTCGCGGTTGGCCGCGTCGAAATTTACGACCAGCCGGCCATCGCATCCGCGCACAGGATCTCGCGCATCCCGACTTTGAAGTTCGTGAAAGCCGGCCGAGTGACCACGACGCACAGCGGCACCATCGAAGAATCGGTGCTGCTGGAAGTCATGAACAAGTTTGCGGCGTAGGCGCGGCTCAGAACTCGAAGTGGAACCCCAACTGTACGCTGACGCCGAAGCGCTGCGGTACTGGCTCGAAATCCACACTGGTGCCGAAGTCGCGCTGTTCAAACGAGACGTGGCCGCCGAGGTCGAGGTGGAAGAAGAAGAAACGCAGCCCCAGCCCGGCGGAAAGCGTGAACGTCTCGTTGGCGTCCGCGATGTTCTTGAACCCGCCAAGGCGCAGGCCGAACCCGAACCCGCCGAACTGCGGCTCGAAGGCCGCGGCCATGCGGAAGAACTGGTGGTGGTAGTTGGGCAGGATGTCGCTGCCGATCTTGTTCAGGTCCATCTCCAGGGCGAACGTCAGCGGCAGGTTCATCTGGTGAAACAGCGTGTACGACGCGCCAAGCCGGAACTGCGGGTCAAACCGCACCAGCGTCGGCTCGCCGAACTGCCGCGACGACGGCTTCCAACGGAACTCCGGCGCGTTGATGTTGCGTGCGGTAAGACTGATGGCGAGCGTGCTGAGCGGCCCAATCTGTGGCGTGAACACCAGACCAAGGTCGAGCCCCACATTGAACCGCGCCGCGTCTGACTTGAGGCCATACGCGTCGCTGACTTTGCGTCCAAGCCTTTCCATGGAGTCAGCGATCCCGTTCGAAGTCATATCCTCGACGCGCAGCAACTCACTGTAGGTGTACGCCTGCATAAACTTCAGCGTTGCACCCCAGGCAAGCCAGTCGGATGCGCCAAGGATGGGCAACCCCGCGCCATAGCTGATGCCGAACTCGTACCACGCCAAACCGCGAATCAGGAACCCGGACTGGTTGCCCTCAAGCGGGTTGGCGCCGCTTTCAAGGCTTTGGCCGGTGCCGTTGTACTGGTTGGTCAGGAAATCCAGCAGGATCCCCGCCGCTTCGCCATTGAAGTTCAGCCCGGTGTCCTCAGCCCAGGCGGCAAGCGCGTCCGCCGTGCCGGAGCCGTAGCCCGCAGCTTGCAGGTCGGCGCTGAACTGCTGACCGCCCTGGCTGCTGGGCGTCGGGTTGTTGCCGCCCGAGTTGATGATGGCTTCGTTGACAAGCGCTTCCCACTGTGCGCCCGCTTCGTCGGCGAGCCGGTACCCGCGCAGACTTTGCAGGTCCACCACCGGAGAAGTCGCGGCAATGCCGAACCCGCCAAGGTAGATACTGAACCCGTCGCGCGGCAGGCCCACGCTGCCGAAGCGTGCCGCAAGCCCGGTGCTGCTGGTTACGTAGAGGCCATCGCCGTTCAGGCTTTTCAGGTTGTCGAGGCGCTCAAAGACGCGCAGCGCGAATCGCATGTCGTCGTCGTCCACGCCGCCGCCGCTTTCGAAGGCGCCGGCGTCGAAGCGATCAAACAGCTCGTTCGCCAGGTCTACCGTGTCGAACATCAACTGGTAGCTCTGCCCTTGCAGCGACGCAGCCACAGTTGTGGGGATGTCGAACTCCATATGAAAGATCGCGGGCTCCCACGGGCGCCGCGCCGCGTTGGCGGGGTTGTAGTAAGCGCCGGTGGCGCCGCGGGCCGCCGCGCCGATACCGGCACGCCCGACCGTCGGCGTGGAAAAATCCACCCACTCTTCGGCGCTTGCTGGTGTTGCAAGGAGGACAAGGACGCCGGCTGCTACGAGCAGCGCGCTGTGCGATAGCAGCAGCGCGCGATATCCAACACCGGACATTGACCGCAAGAAGCTGTTGGCAGGCATGCAGATGCTCCGTTAGGAAACGTCGCCGTACAGCGGCTCCAGCACGCGCTCGTCGTCAACGAACAGGTTGACGCCTGCGCCGACCAGGATCGCGATCGCGTCGCTGGGCCGTGCATCCACGCGCACTTCGCCGTCCGCGGTTTCAATCACCAGGTTGGCGTAGTAGGTGTGGTCCTTCAGGTCCGTGATCTCTACCGCCTTCACCGTGCCGCCCATGCCCGCGATGACGTTGTCGAGCAGATCGTGCGTCAGCGGGCGAGGGTGGTAGCGCTTCATGGCGCGGCGGTAGATGGCGACCGCCTCCTGCTCCCCGATTTCAATCGTGAAGTGCCGGCCGCCGCCGACTTCCTTCAGGATGATCTTCTGGGATGTCTGCGTGTCGGCCAGGACAACGCGGGCGAGGCTGAATTGGACCATCGGCATGCGGGACATTCCCGACGTGAGCGACATATGAGTGTACCGCATGAAATCACGAAGGAAAGCGGCGCGCACACAACCACTGGCCCAGCCGTGAATTCTGCGCCACACTGTACGCATGGCGGACAGGCGTGTGGGCAACCTGCGGCAGATGCTTCGGCGAATGCTCGACGTAGGCATCGGTGCCGCGCTGGCATTCACGCTCACGGTTGCCGCAACGTTCGCGTTTCCGCGCGGCGTGGACTACGTGCTGTGGATCGCGGTGCTGGGGTTCACGCTGCTGCTGGTCGGCGTAGCGTGGCTGCTGCGGCGACGGCTGGCGCGCGTGGAGGTGGAAGTTCGGCAAGCTACCCAGACCGGCGAGACGCTGCGCGGTGAAATCGCGCGCCGCGAACGCGCAGAGGCGGACCTGCTCGCTGAGGAGTTGTTTCCTTACTACAACCCCGGCCCGACACTGCGCTTTGACCGCAAGGGCAGGGTGGTCAAGTACAACCCAGCCGCAGTCGAGAAGATCGGCGCGGCAAGGCTTGCGGATAGCCCGTTGACCGAGCTGGTGCCCGGTATGATCGCCGGTGACGTGCATCGCTGCATCAGTGAAGGCCGCATCGCTCCGCGCGAAGTGCAGTGGGGCGACCGCTGGTTTGTCTGCCACTTTCGCGGCGTTGCCGACATGGACGTCGGCATGGTCTACGCGTCCGACATCACGGCGATCAAGCAGGCGGAGCTGGAATTGCGCGATACGGAAGAACGCACCCGCGCGATTCTCGACGGCGCCGCCGAAGCCATCTTCATTGTGATCGACGGCGGAGTTATCCAGGCCATGAACCCGGCGACGGAGAGGCTGTTCGGGTGGAGCCAGCAGGACCTTGTGGGAAAGAGCGTTGAGCTCGTGTTGCCGGAACTGTTCGAGGGCCGGACTGACGATCCGCTGCATGTGCTCATGGAGGCGGCGTCGTCACAGCCGGCAGGCTCGGTGGAGTGCATCTACAACGGCCGCAGGCAGACGGGTGAGGCGGTGCCGGTTTCGGTAACGGTGAGTGTGTACGAAGTCGCTGGACGAAAGCGCTGCAGTTGCTTTGTGCGCGACATTTCGGAACGCATTCAGTCGGAAAACAAAGTCCGCGAGCAAGCCGCGAAGCTGGCTGAGCAGAACAAGAAGCTCGAGCAACTGGTCACCGAGCTGAACGAGTTCAACTACGTCGCCAGCCACGACCTGCAGGAGCCGCTGCGAACCATGTCAACGTACTGCGGCCTGCTTGAGAAGGACTTGGGGGACGCCCCGCCCGCGCGTGTGGCGGAAGACCTTGCGGCGATCCTGGACGCCAGCCTGCGCATGCAACGGCTGATCACGAACCTGCTGGAGTACTCGCGCTCGGGCAACGTGGAGTTGAAACTGGTCCCGGTCGACCTTGGCGCCGTCATGCAACGCGTGAAAGGCGACCTGAAGGCGCGCATTGACGAAACAGGCGGCAGCGTCGAGTGGAACGGCCTGCCCGTGGTGCAAGCCGACGATATGCAGATCGGGCGCGTCCTGCAGAACCTTGTCGCGAACGGGTTGAAGTTTCATCGCAAGGGTGTTGCGCCGAACGTGCGAATCACGGCTGAAGAGGACGCGAGCGGTGTCCGCATTGCCGTGCAGGACAACGGGACTGGTATCGATGCCGCCCACCTGGCCCAGGTGTTTCAGCCGTTCAAGCGCCTTCATGGCAACGGAAACTACGAAGGCTCTGGCATCGGGCTGTCGATTTGCCGTAAGATTGTGGAGCGGCACGGTGGTCGGATCGAGGTTGAGACCCGCCCTGGCGAAGGCAGTCGCTTCGTCATTACTCTGCCGAGTGAGGCAAAAGCATGAGCGCAGCCGGTACAACAGAGGCCAGGCCGTTTGTCATCCTGCTGGTGGAGGACAGCCCGCAGCAGCAGGCGCTGACGCGCCGCGCGGTAGAAGATTCGTCGCTGAACGCGGAGCTGCGCGTTGTCGGCGACGGCGAGGCGGCGTTGCAGTACCTGCGCAGGGAGGGCGAGTACTCGGAAGCGCCGCGGCCCGACATCATCCTGCTTGACCTCAACATGCCGCGCATGGACGGCAACTCGGTACTGGCCGAGTTGCGATCCGATGAGCGGCTGCAGAACATCCCGGTGACGGTGCTGACCACCAGCAGCAGCGACGCCGACGCCACAGCCAGCTACGCGCGCGGCGCAAACGCGTTTGTTACCAAGCCCTCGCAATACGACCAGTTCGTCAACCTGTTCAGCGCGCTGGGCCAGTTCTGGGCGCACTTCGTGAAGCTTCCGCCGGCGACGGCTTGAACGCGGGGGTGGGGTGAAGCGGGCAATCGGATTTGCCGGGCGTTTCCTGTTTGCCGCGATCGCCGCCGCCTACCTGTTCAGCGTCGGATGGGTGTTTCGACGCAACCGCGGACTGATCGCAAGCATCTGCCGTCACTTCGGCGTCGGGCGGGGCACGCATGCGCGAACGCTGCCCGTGATTTCCGCCGCAACGCTTTCAGACCATAACCTGCCCGTGAGGTTGCTGCAGCCCAACGCAGCCGACGGCAACGTCACCCTGCTGGAACTGCTGGTGCTGGCGCGCAGCGTGGCTGAACGCAGGCCAACCTGCCTGCTGGAACTCGGCACCTTTGACGGCCGAACGACCCTGAACCTTGCAGCCAATGCGGGTAGTGACGCGCGCATCGTGACGGTAGACCTGCCGGCGGATGCACCGTCAGTGCTGCATGCGGCGGCTGGGGATGAAGTGTACGTCCAGAAACCTGTGTCCGGCGCGCGCTTCAAGGGCACGGAGTATGAAGCTCGCATCGAGCAGCGCCTGGGCGACACGGCAACGCTGGACTTCAGCGACCTGAGCGGCGCATGCGACTGGGTGTTCGTGGATGCAGCGCATTCCTACGACTACGTTATGAACGATTCGCGCGTGGCCCGGGCCGTGCTGAAATCACCGGGCATGATCTTCTGGCACGACTACGGCACGTGGGACGGCGTCACGCACGCGCTGAACGAATTGCAGCGCACCGACCCATGGTTTGCCGGGCTAAAGCAGATTGACGGAACCAGCCTGGCGGTCCTGGTGGTGGACCGCTAAGGCGGATTCAATGTTGGTTTGCAGCGTTGGCGAGCCGAGGGGGTCTGGTTCAGGTCCGAGCTTGGAGGCGGGAGTCAGGAGCAACTGCCCCCGCCGATGTGTAGGCCGCAGTTCGCTGTTGCTCCCGCCTCCCGCCTGATGGCTCCTGCCCTGCTTCGAAGCGGGTGTGTGCTGCGGATTGTGCGGCATACGATCCGCGGAGATGGCCTAGCAAACCCTCTACACGGCAACGCCGCGACCCTGTACGCTCCGCGCGATGGACATCCTTCCAAAAGCCCGTGCCAAGCAACTCCGTGCGCTCAAGATGCGCAAATCGCGCGAGGAAGCCGGCCTGTTTGTCGCCGAAGGTCCGCTGCTGCTCGATGAGGCGTTGAAGGCAGGCATTTTCCCGCGCTACGTCGTGATCTGCGACCAGTTGATCGAAGGGCCCCGCGACAAAATCGACGCCCTGGTGGCGCAATGCAAAACGGAGCACGTCGAGTGCTTTGCCGCGGATGCCGGCGAGTTCATGAACGCCAGCGACACCGTCAACTCGCAAGGGCTGCTGGCGGTGTTCGGCATGCCGGCTTACGACCTGGATGCTCAACTCGCCAAGCCGCGGTTGTCGTTGCTGGTGCTCGACCAACTGCGTGACCCCGGCAATCTCGGCACGATCCTGCGTCAGGGCGCCGCGTTCGATTGCGATGGACTGCTGTTGCTCAAGGGGTGCGTGGACGCCTTCAACCACAAGGCGGTGCGCGCGAGCATGGGGGGCGTGTTTCACGTGCCGGTGTTCGCCGACCTTACGCCCGAGAACGTGATGGAGCGGCTGACCGGCAGCGGTGTGTGGCCCTATGTCGCCAGCGCGCGCGGCAAGAACGCGTTCGAGGTCAGCTTTCCGCCAAAGACGGCCTTCATCATCGGCGGCGAAACCGAGGGAGTGCAACCGTTCTGGAGCGAGCGCGACGTCATTCAGGTCAGCATCCCGCAGACCCAAAAGGTGGAAAGCCTGAACGCAGCAGTAGCCGCCAGCATCCTGCTGGGGTATCGGTACCAGTCGCGGTGATTACTCTTCACCCAGGAAGAACTTGTTCTTGAAAAGGTCGACGAGGCTCTTTACCGCTTCGTCTGCGTCGCCGCCTTCGGCTTCTACTTTGAGGCGGGTGCCCTTCTCGGCAGCAAGCATGATGACGTCGATGATCGACTTGGCGTTGCAGCGTTGCTCGCCTTTCACCAGGAATACTTCCGATGCAAAGCGCGATGCGGTTTCAATAACCTTCATCGCCGGCCGCTGATGCAGGCCGTACTTGTTGAGCAGCTCGACTTCGGCGGTCACCGGCATAAGAAATCCGGAAACTATCTAGGGGCGAGGGCGCGCCAGCGCAAGGGCAATGAAGCTTGCTGCCGCCCGGGTCACCCGGCTTTTGCGCGGTCGCGGCCGATTTCCCGGTAGGCTTGCAGGCACAGCTCTGCAAGCTTGGCGGGCTGGTGGCGAACCACGTGGTCAGCGGCGACAAGGTCAGCCGTGATAATCCGCGGCGACCCCGGCAGCTGATTGAGCTTCGCCAGGTCAGGCTCAACACGCACAGAGTTCTCGGCAGTATAGGCTTGCGCCAGCCGGTCGGGAATGCGGCCCGTGTTGACCACGACGAAATCGAGCAGGTCGTCGGACGTGTGCTCGATGATCACTTCGGCGTGGCGGCTGGCGACGAACCCCTGGGTTTCGCCCGGCTGCGTCATGATGTTGCAGACGTAGCCCACGACCGCCGGCGTTTCGAGCAGCGCGCGGCGAATCTGCGGGATCAGCAGGCACGGCAGCACGCTGGTGTACAGGCTTCCGGGGCCCAGCAGCACGATGTCGGCGGTCATGATCGCGTCCACAACGTCCGAGCCCGCGGGTGCGTCATCGGGCTTCAGCGACAGCCGCTTTACCGGCTTGTTGACCTTGCCGACGAGGGATTCGCCCGTGGTTTTGCTGCCGTCCTCGTGTTCAGCGACGAGGCTGATCTTGGTGCCGGTGGCCGGCAACACGCGGCCCCGCACGTTCAGCACGCGGTTGGCTTCGCGGACGGCTTGTTCAAAGTCGCCGGTCACCTGCGTCATGGCGGCCAGGAAGATGTTGCCGAAGGCGTGTCCCTTGAGGTCGCCTTCTTCAAAGCGGTACTGGAAAAGCTTTTCGAGCACTGGCCCGGCATCCGACAGCGCCGCAAGGCAACTGCGGATGTCGCCGGGCGGCAGCATCGCGAACTCTTTGCGGAAGCGCCCGCTGCTGCCGCCGTCGTCGGCTACCGTGACCACGGCGGTCAGTTTGTCGGTGTGATCTTTCAGGCCCCGCAACAGGCCGCTCGCGCCGGTGCCGCCGCCTACGGCGACGACACTCGGGGAACGGCGGAAGAGTCGCGGAAACAGGGCCATTGGATTCAGGTTTTTGGTGTTGGGTTTTGGGTTTCAGGGGGCGGGCGTCACCCAAAACTTGACACCTAAAACCCAAAACCTGTCGTTCCCTATTCGTTCTTGGCTTCTTCGTATGTCGTTTCGCGGCGGATGCGCCCGCTGAGCCGCTTTACGTCGCGCACGAGCTTCTTGCGCTTCTCGGGGCCTTTGTGCCCCTTCAGCTTTTCTTTCACCTTGCGCACCTGGCGGTGGGCCTTGTCGATGCACAGGTCCACGGCGGCGTGCATGTCTTCCTGGTTGTGCACGACCGCGGACAGGTGATTGTGCGTGTCGGTGTGGATGTTGATTTCACACACGTTATCCATGCCGTCCTGGTCCAGAATCACCTGGATGGTATTGATGCGGTTGAAGTAACGCTCAAGCTTCTCCAGCTTCTGGCGCGCGTAGTCCTTCATCTTGTCAGTGACTTTGACGTGCTTTGCCGTGATTGTGATGCGCAACGGAGTCTCCTCTGTGGTCCAACGTGGTCGCGCCCGATTGTGGCGACCTTGACCCTTTGTGGCAATGCGTGGGCGAAGAGCTAAATCCCCTGTTCAAGCCGGTCGGCGTTGTAGTCGTCCAGCTCTTTCAGGGCCCGGATCTTCTTGACGGTGGTCGCCAGGTCATACTCGACCCTGCGCCAGATGAATTTCTTTTCGTCCCAGATCACGTAGCAGGCCCGGGTGTCGCGGTCGCGCGGTTGCCCGACGCTGCCGACGTTGATGATGTACTTCTTGCCCTTTTCCGGCTTGAACTCGAAGTTGAGGTCCTTTTCGGTCTGGTACCGGAACTCCTGGTCAATCACGCACGGAATGTGGGTATGCCCGACCAGGCACACCTCCTCGAACTGGGTGAAGATCTCTTCGAGCTTCTTGACCGACTCCGGCACGCCCTGCGCGGCGCCCTGGGCATCGTGCTTGAGGATGTACTCGGTGGTCGGCTCGCGTGGGCTGCCGTGGACCATCAACGCGCCGTCTTCTCGGTGCGTCAGCTTCAGGCCCTTCAGAAAGCTCATGCGCTTCTTGTTCCGGAACCCGAACATCCCGCCCTGCAACGAGCGCTTGGTCCAACGGATGGCGGTCAGCGCGCGGTAGTTGAACCCCACGGGCTCGAAGATGACGGCTTCGTCGTGGTTGCCCATCAGGTTGATGCGGAAATCCATGGCGGCGTCGATGATGTCGACGGGCTCAGGCCCGTAACCTACCAGGTCGCCCAGCGAGATAATGTCGGTGATGCCGTGGGACTTGATGTCCCTTTTCACGGCCTCCCAGGCGGCGACGTTGGCGTGGATGTCCGAGACGATGGCCTTCATGCACCAGACTCTAGCGGCAAACTTGCCGGTCCAACTCC
>CAZNBU010000112.1:0-9267 GCA_964571035.1 uncultured Planctomycetaceae bacterium
TGAACGCGGTGTGAAACGCCGCGATCGTGATCGCGTGGTCGTTGCTGATCCATTCCTCGGAAACGCTCTCCACCGCGTGCGTGAACAGCGGCAGGATCGCGAACGCAATCACCGCCGTCACCAGGTTGAAAATGATGTGCGACAGCGCCGTGCGCTTGGCCGGCACACTGCCACCCACCGCCGCAATTGCCGACGTGACCGCCGTGCCCACGTTCTGGCCCACCACCAGCGCAGCCGCCTGCTGCACGTCAATCGCGCCGCCGGACAGCGCGGCGAGCGTGGTCGCCACCGCGGCGCTGGAGGACTGCATCACGACGGTCATCAGCACGCCGATCAGCACCAGCAGCGCACGACCGCCGAGCGTAGCCTGCGGCCACGACGACGGATCGAAGCGGGTGGCCAGATCCGCCATGCCGCCCTGCAAGACGTCGATGCCGACAAAGATGACGCCGAACCCAGCCAGCGTCGCGCCGATCTGCGCGACGCGCCCGCGAAACACCAGCTTCGCGAACGCGCCCACGCCGATCAGCGGCAGCAGCAGCGTGCCGATACTGAGTTTCATGCCAAGCAGGCTGACCAGCCAACCGGTGCTGGTGGTGCCCAGGTTGGCGCCGATCACCACCCCCACCGCATTGGCGAACGGAAGCAGGCCGGCGGATACAAACCCGATGGTGGCAACGGTCGTCGCGCTGGAAGACTGGACCACGGCTGTGATTCCCGCCCCCGCCGCCACCGCCGACCAGCGGTTGGTCGTGTACTTGGAAAGAATTGAACGAAGGGCGTCACCGGCGATGGCTTTAAGACCATCGGTCATCAGGATCATCCCCAGAAGGAACAACCCCACACCACCAATGACACTCGCTACTACGGTGAACATAGATGCAGTCTAGCCCCGCGTGTAAACGCGGGGCATAAGGCTCTGAAGCATGCAACCTACAGAGCAGCAAACATCAAAGTCCATAGACCCGCGAGTCATCGCGTACCACATCATCTTCACGACCTACGGAACGTGGCTGCACGGCGATCAGCGCGGTTCGTGGGATCGACACGAAGAGCAGCTATTGCCTCCGGATGAGTTGTTGCGTCGCCGACGCTTTCGGCAGTTGCAGCACAAACCGGTGCTGTTGTCGGAGACTATGCGGTCAGCGGTGGACGAGGCCATTCTCGAAGTATGTCGGGTACGCGATTGGAAGCTGTTCGCGCTGAACGTTCGGAGCAATCACGTCCACATCGCCGTCGCGGCTTAGGCCCCATCAGAAAATATGCTTCACGACTTCAAAGCTTACGCTACTCGGCGACTACGGCGCGAGTCGTTGGTCGGTGCGGATACCCGGGTTTGGACCGCCAAGGGACGCGCGAAGGGGATCGACCATCCGGATGGTTTGGCTGCTTTGATCGACTACATTCTGAATCGACAGGGGCCGCGCTAGGCGGCCCTTTTTGTCTATCGCTTTGATGTGTGCTCGGTTCTGCGGGTATGCTTACTCTGGTAATGACCCGCGTTTACACGCGGGTCTGGACTGCTACACACCCTTGAATGACGGTTGGCGCTTGCTGTTGAAGGCGTTGAGGCCTTCTTTGGCGTCCTGTGAGTCGAACAGCGCCTTCTGCAGTTCGCGCTCCAGCGCTAGGCCATACTCGAAACTCATCTCGGCGCCGCTTTGTACGCTGCGCTTGATGTTGCCTACCACCTTGGTGGCTTTGTTCGGCAGGGTGAACTGCTTGCAGTAGTCGATCAGTTGCTCGCGGAAGCTCTTGCCGTCGCCGTCGTAGATCTCGTTGACGATGCCCCAGTCCAGTGCCTCCTCGAAGCTGAACAGGCGGCCGCTGCACATCAGCTCGATGGCTTTGCTCTTTCCAACCATGCGCAGCAGGCGCTGGGTGCCGCCGGTGCCGGGCAGCACGCCGAGGTTCACCTCGGGCAACCCGCAGCGGCCCGCGTCGCGCCTTGCGATGCGGATGTCGGCTGCCATCGCGATTTCCAGCCCGCCGCCGACCGTGTGGCCGTTGAGGCCCGCGACCACCAGCTTCGGCGACTGCTCAAGCCGGCTGAGCGTTTCGTTGGCGTGCAGGCAGAAGAAGTACTTCCAGTGCGGGTTGCTCTCCTCGAGCATCTTGATGTTGGCGCCAGCGCAGAAGAACTTCTCGCCCTCGCCGGTGATCAGGATGACGCTTACTTCGTCGTCGAAGCGCGCCTCCAGGATGGCGTTATCCATCTGGCGGAACATCTGGTGGGTGTAGGTGTTGGCGGGCGGGTCGGAAAGCTCGATCATCAACACGCCGGGCGCGGGGCGCGACGTTTTGATCACCTGCATGGACTCGCGTTCTTTATCGACGGAAGGTTGCCGTACGGCCATGTGCGTCTCCTGCTGTTGTCCTCAAACCAGCCCCGAATATGGCCCCGGCGGCAGGAAAACGCAAGGCGGGACGCCTACTCGTCGTCTGCGTCCACGGTCACGCCACCCGCCTCGAGCCACTCGATCAGTTCCGGGATGTTTTCGGTGGCAATCCTCCACACCTCTTCCGTCTCGATCCGAAAGTACTCGTGCACGGCTAAGTGTCTGAACCCCACCACTCGCTTCCAGGGAAGTGCCGGGAAGCCCTGTCTTTCGAACTCACTGACATGGGACGCCGCTTCACCGATCATCTGCAACCCGTGGACGATGCCCCACTGGTGCAGCAGGCTGCCGTCAAACTGAAGGAAGGTGATACTGCCCGCGATCGCGCGCACGCCGCAGGCAGCCTCAAGCATGTGTCGAAGCCTTACGCCGGGATCATTCACGCTCATACACAACCACCGCATCCGCAAGGATTCGCTTCCGAATCCGGTGATAGATGTACTTGTAGCTCACCAGGTCCACGCCGCGGCCGCCGAACAGGCGTACCAGCTCGTCGCGAAAATCGATCTTCTCCCATCCGAAAACGTGGCCCGCCTCAAGCTCGTACAGCACATCCACGTCGCTGTCCGCCGCGAAGTCATCTCGGACGGCTGAGCCGAAGATCGCCAGGCGCTGCACCTTCCAGCGGCGGCAGATGTCTTCCAACTCCGCCATCGGAAAATCGATGCGGAGTTGCGGGGCGATTTCGGATGCCATCACCGCCGTTGCCATGCCCCAATTATGCCCGAAACAGACCCGAATCACACCCCGGATTGCGCGACTGCGCTGGCCCTCTCGTGCTCCAGCAGCCAGCGCTTTCGGTCGAGGCCGCCGCCGAACCCCGTCAGCGAGCCGTCCGCGCCGATCACCCGGTGGCACGGCACAATCACCGCGATGGGGTTGCGGCCGTTGGCGGCCCCCACCGCGCGGGAGGCCTTTGGCGACCCGACCTCGGCTGCAATCTCGCCGTACGAGCGCGTGACGCCGTACGGAATCGCCGTCAGCGCGCGCCAGACCGACTGCTGAAACCCGGTGCCGCGTGCAGCCAGCGGCAGGTCGAACGCCTGCCTCCTGCCGGCAAAGTACTCCGAAAGCTGCTCGCCCGCGCGCGCCAGCAACGGGTGCGATCGCGAGCCGGCGCGCGTTGCGCCCATCCGGCACGCGGTGATGCCGGCTTCGTTGCATGTCACCAGCAGCGGCCCGATCGGGCTGTCGAACGTCTCGTACCATTCATCGTGCCTTGTCATTTTGATTCTCCGTTTGCCTGCCCCGCCCAGATGTGCATGGCTGCGTAGGCGCGCCACGGACGCCATGATTCCGCGACAGCGCGCGCTTCGCGGCCCAGCGCGCGGCGCAGCACCAGGTCGCCCGATGGAAACGCGTCCGGCCACCCCAGCGCGCGCATGGCGATGTACTGCGCCGTCCAGTCGCCGATGCCGGTGATCTCGCACAGGCGTGCGACTGTCGCCTCGGCATCGATCGATCCGTCGAGGGCCACGTCACCCTGCTCCACCGCGCGTGCCAGCGCCACCAGCGTCCGCGCGCGGGCGGGCAGCACGCCGAGACGCGCGAGCACTGACGGTTTCAGCCCGGCCATAGTCGCTGACGACACGGCGATCTGCGTGAGCCCGGCGTCCGGCGTCTCAATCGCCTCGCCGAACTTGCCGGCAATGCGGCCCGCGAGTGTAGTGGCTGCTGCGACGCTCACCTGCTGGCCCAAGATCGCGCGTACGCACAGATCGAACGGGTCCATCGCGCCCGGCACGCGCAAGCCCGGCCTCGCCTTCACCAGCCGCCGCAGTTTCGGGCTTGCTGAGAGTGCGCCCGCTATGACATCCGGACGCGCGTCGAGATCGAACATGCTGCGGATACCGTGGACGACGGATGGCAAAGCGCGCAGCAGCGAGGGCGCGACCTCCGCTTTCAACCGGCCGGGCTTGGAACCCGCCGAAACGCGCACCCACCCGGCGCGCTTGCCGACCCGCAGCGTGCGCGTGTAGGAGTCGTCGTCCACCACTTCTACACCCGGCGTCGCGCGCGGGGCCAGAAACGCGAGCATGCCCGCGAAGTCCAGCGGCGGCCGGTAGTCGAGGTGAAGCACGATCGCGCTGCTGTCGCCCTCGCGCGCGTGTTTGCGAAACGCTGACGGCGGCCGCCCCGCGCGCTCCAGAAACGCCGCGTTGAAGCGGCGCACGCTGGAGAACCCGCTGGCAAGCGCCACCTGGGTGATCGGCACGCGCGTGTCGCGCAACAGCCGCCGTGCAAGCGCAACGCGGCGCGACTGGACGAGGTCGATCGGCGAAACGCCGAACTCGGATCGCAGCACGCGGCGCAGGTGCCGCGACGATACGCCAAGCCGGGCGGCGGCGGCCTCCACGCTGCCGGTGTCCATCAGCTCGACGGCGCGCTGCGCGACGCGGGTCGGCGCGTCCATGGGTGCGGCGCCGGGCGCCAGCTCAGGGCGGCAGCGCAGGCAGGGCATGTACCCGGCTTGCTCCGCGGTTGCGGCGTTGGGGAAGTAGTTGCAGCGGTCGCGGCGCGGCGTGCGCGCGGGGCAAACGGGACGGCAGTAGATGCCGGTGGTTTTGACGGCGACAAAGAACAGGCCGTCAAAGCGTGAGTCGCGGGCGGAGAGGGCGCGGTAGCAGGTGTCGGCGTCAAACTTCATGCGCCCGGTATAGCTTGAGGCGCGACACGCGACTGGCCGTTTTCGGACATTGAAGGGGACTGTCCCTGAAAGGGACTGTCCCCGCTTCTGGGCGCAAGCGTGTGCAGCCTTTTGCGTTGGCCGCTCCGACGCAAGGACATCTACTTGCTTCGAATGCGCTGGCTTTCATGCACGCTTGTTGATGCATCCAGTTGCGGGGACAGTCCCCCACTTCGAGGACAGTCCCCCCTATAGCTCATACTCGAACGAAAAAGGGTAGCTCTCCGCGTGGCCGGATTCCCACTTGCCCTTGCCGGTTACAGAAGCCAGCTCGCCCGTGCCGGAGCCCCGGACGATGAAGAACTCCTCGCGCACAACGCCGTCTGCGCCCGCGGTGCCTTTGCGCTGCATGACGAACGCGCCCTTCTTGCCGGCGAGTGTGCCTTCGAAGCGCTCCAGGCCGACGAAGCTGGCCTGTCGCTCCGCGGTGTAGACCATCAGGTATTCGAGCGTGCTTTCACCGGCGAGGTCGCCCTCAAACGTTTTGACGACGGCTGCGCGAACCATCTTGGGGTTGTCCTGGTACGGTTTTTCGTCCCAGCTTTTCAGTTTGAACGTGGTGTTTGCTGTTGGCATGGGTGGCTCCTTCGATGGTGTTGCACTGATGATTGGACCCGACGCCCCGCTTATGCCCCGCGTTTACCCACCTCCGCAAGACGCTACGGCGGGCAGGCACGCGGGGCTAGACTTTACTTCACGTCGGGTGCGATCATGTAGCGGAACGGCGTGGCGTGGCAGTTTGGGCAGCGGCGTTGCTTCGAAAACTTCGCGCCCGGCGCGCGCATTTTCTTGTCGCAGGCAAGGCAGCGGATCTTTACTTCCTCATCCGGCAGCAGCGGGTTGTCAGGAATTTCGTTCCCGCGCGGCGGCGGTGGCGCGCCTGCCGGCCACGAAACCTTTTCAGCCGGCTCAATCAGTTTCTCATCGGCCTGCGCCAGTTCCGGCTCGGCAAGCCCGTCGTCGGCAGCCTCGTGCGCCGCGGGATCAACCGGTTGGTCCGCAGAGTCGGCTGTGTCCGCTACCGGTCGTTTGCGCCGCACCAGCCAGAGAATACCGGCGGCCAACATGAACAGCGTCAGAACGGCAATAAGCGCGTCAATGACCGTCCAAGCTTGCAACGCCAAAGTCTGGAAGGAAGCATTCATAGGCGCCCGCCGGTCGACCCAGCCAGCGTATCGATCGACCGGAATGCGGCAAGCGATCACTCAAGAGCGGAGCGTGCGCGTTCCAGTGCTTCAGGCAGTTCCATTAAGTCGGCAAACTGGCGCATCTGCTCGATGACCCAGGCGCGGTCAAGGTTCGGGAACGCCTCCACAAGTTGCGCAACGTCTCGCATGTCATGCGGCCGACCGGCAATCAACTTCATCACGCACAGAGGTTCCGGCGCGGCGACTCGCACCGTGCCGAACGATGCACGCTTGGTAACGCTGCCGGCCACACAATCGCGCTCAAAAGGCAGCATGCCGAGCATGACGTCCACATCCACGCCACTTGCGACGTGCCGCACCAGCAGCACGCGGGCAGCTTCCGCAAAGGTAACCGGATCCGAAAACCGGGGCTGATAGCCGGCGGCCTCCAGCGATTTGAGCACCTGTTCCGGCGGGTCTGTTGTCAGGACCAGAAGGTCAACGTCATCGGTCGAGCGCACGACACCGTGAAGGCAAACGGCAACCGCGCCGACAATGGTGGCAGGGTAGTTCTGCGTATCCGCCCAATTGAGAATGCTAACGATGACCGGTGGCAGGGCTGGCGGCAGCGGCCCGCCGGCGCCACTCGATCCAGATGCGGCGGACCCTCTCTTCTTCCTTGCCATGTTTGCTTGCGCCTCGCAGGAACATGCGATCTGCCCGCTCGAGAAGTTCATCGGCGCTCGACGCCCGTCGCGACGCGCGAATCAGAGCGTCCGCCGCCTCAAGGCCTTCGAGACGAATCTTCCATAGCGTTTTCAGGTCCGGATTGCTCACTGTCCCATTATGCCACGTTGCGCATCGCCCAACATCCAGCGACTACAACTGCACCCACACGCTCTTTTCCTGGGTTAGCGCGTAGAGGGCCTGTACGCCCATTTCTCGGCCGTAGCCGCTTGCTTTGTATCCGCCGTACGGGACCGCGCTGTCGTACCAGTTGTAGCAGTTGACCCACACGCTGCCGGCTTTCACCGCCTTGGCGTAGCGGTGCGCCTTGCTTACGTCGCGTGTCCACACGCCCGCCGCCAGGCCGTACTCGCTGGAGTTGGCTTTGGCCACCAGCTCGTCGAACTCGCTGAACTTCTGCACAGCCAGCACCGGGCCGAAGATCTCTTCGCGCGCGATCGCCATTTCCGGGTGCACGTCGGCGAACACCGTGGGCTGCACAAAGTAGCCCTTGTCGCCCATGCGTTCGCCGCCGGCGGCAAGGCGCGCGCCCTCGGCTTTGCCCTTGGCGATGTAGTCCATGGTGGTCTTGAACTGCTCGGCGTTATTCTGCGGGCCGTAGCGCGTCTCGTCATCAATGGGATCGCCATGCACCATCTTGGCGGCACGGGCAGCCAGCTTCTCGACGACTTCGTCGTGGACCTTGTCTTCCACGAACAGGCGCGAGCCCGCGGTGCAGACTTCGCCCTTGTTGTAGAAGATCGCCGCTTGCGCGCCCTTTACCGCTGTGTCCACGTCGGCATCGGCGAAGACGACATTGGGGCTCTTGCCGCCCAGCTCCATCGTCAGCTTTTTCAGTGTTGCAGCTGCGTCGCGGATCATGCGCACACCAACGCCCGTGCTGCCAGTGAAACTGATCGCGGCGACCTTCGGGTGCTCGACAATCTGCTGGCCAACTTCACTGCCCTTGCCCGGCAACACGCTGACCACGCCCGGCGGCAGTTTGGCGGCTTGGATGCACTCGGCAATCAGCAGCGCCGTGAGCGGCGTCGGGTTGGCCGGCTTGAGTATCACGCAGTTGCCCGCGGCGATGGCGGGCGCGATCTTGCGCGCAGCCATCATCATCGGGAAGTTCCACGGCGTGATGCCCGCGACAATGCCCAGTGGCTCGCGCAGCGTGTAGACGAACAGGTTGTCGTTGACCGGGATGGTCTGGCCCTGCACCGCGCGCAGCACGCCCGCGAAGTACTTGAAGTGATCGGCGGTCATCGGCACGTCGATCGACATGTTCTCGCGCACCGGCTTGCCGGCGTCGATCGCCTCAAGCGCGGCGAACTGGGCGCGGCGCTTCATGATTTCGTCGCCGATCTTCCAGATCAGCGAGGCGCGTTTGGCGGGCGGCGTGGCAGCCCATTCGGGCGCGGCTTTCTCGGCGGCTTGGATGGCGGCTTCAAGGTCGGACTTGCCAGCCATGGCAACGGGCGCAATCACGTCCTCGGTCGCGGGGTTGATGGAATCGTACGTGCGCTTGTCGGCGGCGTCTGTGAATTCGCCGTTGATGAAAAGCTGCGTCGGGAACTTCGCGGGGATTTCTGCACGGGCCATGGTTTCTCCAGTCTGGTTTGCCTTGTCGGGCAGACCTTAGCATTGGGCTACGTTCGTGGAATCGGCTGGGTGTCCGGTGGCCGCTTTGATGTGCGCTGATCGGTTTCGGACGATCTGCGTTGCAATGCCCCGCGTTCACCCGCCTTCGCTGCGCTACGGCGCGCAGGCACGCGGGGCTAGACTTTGCTTTGGCGTTCTTCGATGGTTCTGGCCAGCACGCGTCGGAAGTAGCGCGGCTCGATCGGTTTGCGTTCGATCTTTGCGGCGTCCTTGATGCCGGACAACAGCCGCCAGGCCTGGATCGCGACACTGGACGGCCGCAGCACGAACTCGGCATCGTCCACCTGAAGGTGCTCGCGGTTGAACAGGTCCTTGTACGGCGGAACGCCGCTGCCGAAGACGATCGCCTGCGGCTCCGCGCCCTCATGGAGCGCCCCCGGCGCGATCAGCCGGTCGTCACCCCCGCGAGCGAGTTCTTTCTTCGCGTACTGCATGCGCGCGGTCATCACCTCATCGCGGCGGGCGTCCAGCACAGGCCACAGCTCGCGCTTGGATTTCACGTCGAACCCGGACCGCATGACGTACTGCAGCGCCATGGCTTCCAGCGCGTCCACGCCGACGACCGGCTTGTTGAGCGCGTACCCGATTGCGTCCGCCGCCGCGATGCCGATGCGCAATCCGGTGTAGCTGCCCGGGCCCCAGTTCACGGCAATCACGTCGATTT
>CAZNBU010000113.1:0-9266 GCA_964571035.1 uncultured Planctomycetaceae bacterium
GCCGCGGTGCGCGCCTTCCGCGGCGGCACCGAGATCGAGCGTTACCTGTGGCGCGCGCGCCGCGTGCGGAAGGCGCTGGGCAACTGGATCGTGGACAAGCTGGAAGCCGCGGGCGTCACCACGCTGCGCCCACAGGGCGGGTTCTACCTGTTTCCGGATTTCACGCTGCACCGGGAGAAGCTGCGCGCGCGCGGCATTCGCGACTCGCGCTCGTTGTGCGAGAAGCTGCTGGATGACACCGGCGTCGCGATCCTGCCCGGCGCGGAGTTCGGCCGCGAGAAAGACGAGCTTACCGCGCGCATGGCGTACGTGGACTTTGACGGGGCGAAGGCGCTGAGCATTCTGGAATCGTCAGAGAACGTGGAAATCGACGACGACTTTCTGTTTACGCACTGCCCCAACGTCGTGAACGCTACGCGCCGCATAGCGGATTGGGTGAGTTGATTTTGGATTTTGGATTGCCGATTTTGGATTGATCGGCAGTGTGCTTGCTGCCCAATCCGACCTTCCTGCCCCGTTCGACACATCTCACTTGCGCATTCTCGTGCGATTTCAGGCTGTCTGGTTGAACTGCTTTACGCGAAGGAGCGAAGGGGGCGAAGTACGCGAAGAACTGCAACTGCATAAGAGAACAGGACGGTCAGGACTTGCAGGACGATTGGGTCCTGAACGTCCTGTCCGTCCTGTTGTATCTTGTCGTTGTTCTTTCGCAGTTCTTCGCGGCCTTCGCCCCCTCCGCTCCTTCGCGTTATGTAGTTGATCGACAGAAAGGGCGACGATCCACGTAAGCTAGCGGAACGGCCCTGCCGGTGCTGCGCCGTCGGCCGCGCGTAGCCCTAAACTGCCGTCGCCGACTTTGACCTGCAACTCTTCCATCACCCACATCGCACGCCCGGCATCGTTCAGCAGCAGGCTGCCGTCGGGCGCTCGCATCATGCGTGGCGTACCGTCGGGCTCGCGGGCGTAGCGGCGGATGGTTACCGGCACTCCGTCTTCCGGCACGTCCGCCATGGCTGTGCGCAACTCGTCGCGATTCTGTACGCGCCCGCCATTCACCGACCAGATCAGGTCCCCCACCCGAAGTCCCAACCCCTTTGCCTGGCCGCTGTCGAGGATCTCGGTGATCTCCACCGCGCGTTCGCCGCGCCACTGCATCCAATCTGGGTTCCGCTCAGCCCACCACGCGGCATAGTTCACGCGGCCCTGCGCCATTCCCTGCGGCACGCCATTGACGATCGGCCTTGGCGCGAAGTAGCGCCGCACCGCGCGCCCATCCGGCAGCACACTGTCGGTGTAGCGGTAGCCCTCGTAGGCGATCTGCCGCTGCATCGCAGCCGCCGCCGCCTGGTCGATGCGTTGCCTGCGGGCGCCTTGCAGGTACGGATGAACACGCGGGCCCGGCCAGTCCGCGCGCATGCTGGCGCGGAACTCTTTCTCCACGACGGTAAGGCCGGTCGCGGCTTCCACCCTGGACCACAGCGACTCACGCGGCTCGTTCAAGTCGGCAAGCCGCCAGAAGCGCACCGTGTCGTCCTGCGATCCCGACATCAGCGTCTTGCCATCCGGGCTCAGCGCCAGGCGCGAGACCGTCTCCGAATGCCCCTTGAGCACTGCCACCGGAACACCTTCCACCGCGTCCCACACGCGGATGGAGCGATCCTGCGAACTGGAAAACAGGTAGCGCCCCTGCGAGTCGAACTTCACCGCGAACGCAACGCCCTCAGGGCCCGACAGCGTGTGGTTCAGCTTGCCGGTCTCGGCGTCCCACAAGTACACCCGCCGGTCTTCCGAAGCTGTGGCGAGCACTTTGCCATCCGGGCTGAACGCCACGCCGTAGGCTGGCGCGACCGGCATTTCCACCTGCATCAATCTTTCGCCGGTTGCCATGTTCCAGATCGCCACGGTCGAATCGTTGGCGCTGCTGGCAACCCGCTTGTTGTCGGGAGCGATGGCGCACCCGAGAATGATCTGTGTGTGCTCGCCCAGTTCGCTGATCGGCTTCAAGGTTTCGCAGCTCACGACGTCGTTCGAGCGACCCTGCGCGTAGATGAAATAGCTGCCGTCGCCCGCCACCGCCAGGTCGGTCACAATGGTGCGGGGCGCCAGATGCGCCAGCTCGGCGCCTGATTCCAGGCTCCAGACGCGCACGCCGTCGCTGCCGACGCCGACTACCCGCTCGCCCGGCAGAAACGCAGCCGCAAAGAACTGGCGAAACGGCACCGTGAAACGCCGCACCCGCGCGCGCGTGGCTACATCCCACACCGAGACCGCGCCGTCCCACCCCGCGGTGATGAAGCGCTTTCCGTCGGCTGAGTAGCGCACGTCCAGCACGTCGCCGCCGTGCGCGCCGATCGCGCCGCCGGATTCGTCGGGCATGGCCCAGATGCGCATGTCGCCGTCGGCGCCGCGCGCGCAGAACGAGCGGCCGTCCGGCGCGAAATCGACCGCGGTCATCCACGCGTCGAACCCGCTGAGCACCGCAGTCTCCTCGCCCGTGTGCACGTCCCAGATACGCACCGTGCCGTCCACACTGGTGCTGACCAGCGTGCGTCCATCAGGGCTGAACGCGAGCGACAGCACGACACTGGTGTGGCTGCGCAGTGTTCGCAGGACGCGGAAGTCCTTGCCGTCGCGAATGCGGATCTGCCCTTGCAGGCTGGTACTTGCGACCAGCGCGCCGTCGGGTGTCCAGGCGGTGTAGACCTCATTGACCGCCTCCAGGTCGAGCAGCGCGGTGCGCAGGCTGCGTGTCGGCACGTCCCACACGCGCAGAAAAAAGTCGTCCAGCATCGGGCTGGCGGTCAGGATCGTCCGCCCGTCCGGGCTCCAGGAGAGGTGCATCGGCGACTTATTCGGCTGGCCGGTGAACTCGGCCTCGTGGCCGAACCCGTTGGTACGGAACAGGTGCAGCGAATTGCCCGTCACCGCAAGCCATTCGCCCGACGGGCTGAATTCGATGCCGCCGGTGTTGCCCGGCAGGTCCGCAATCAGCCGCGCCTTCTGCTGAAACTCGCCGGTCTGCGCGTCGGCTTGGAACACGCCCACGCGGCCGTTGCGGTCGCCCGCTGCAATCCACTCGCCGCTTGGGTGGACGGCAACGCTCCAGACCGCGGCGTCGGCAAGCTGCAGCTCCTGGGCCTGCGTGCCGGTCGTCAGGTCGAATACGAGCACGCGCCCGTCCGGCATGCCGGTGACGATCTTGCGGCCGTCGGGCGTATGGCGCACGGCGAACCACTCGTAGACTTCCTGGCGGCCGCGCGTGTCGGCCGGGATCTGCCACAGCAGCGGGTAGATGCGCGGCCAGGCCATCAACGCGCCGCGCGCTTCCGGGTTTTCGGCTGCTTTCAGCGCCGCGCCTGCAAACGCGATGGCGGCGTTGTAGTCCTTCTCGCGCATGGCCAACCGTACGCGCATGGCGTATGCATCGGCGAGGGTGCGGTCCCACCCCTGCAGAGCGCGCTGCCGGGCCTCGGCTTCTTCACGCGCCTTGGTCATGGCGGCTTCGGCTTCGCGCCTGTCCTGGTCGGCGCGGTCCTTCTCCTGCCGTACCCTGCGCTCGGCTAACTGCGCTTCCTGGAATGCCAGCTCAGCAGAGCGGCGGGCTTCGTCGGCTTCGCGGCTTTTGAGCGCGACTTCGTCGCGCTCGGTACGCAGCGAGAAGTAGTGCCACACCGCGCCAGACACCAGCAGGTAGACGATGATGGTGGCCGCGATCACCGCCGCTTTGTGGCGCGTAACCCAGCGCACCATCAACTCGCGCGCGGTGTACTGATAGCTGGAAAGGGTGCGGCCGTCGCGGAAGGCCTTGATCTCGCTGGCGAACTCGCGCGCGCTGGAAAGGCGCTCCGCCTTCTCCTTGGCCATGGCGCGCTCGACCAGCGCCTCAAGCTCAAGCGGGATGGACTCCGAGATCGACGTCAGTTTCGCCGGGTGGCCGTGGATCACCTGCTGGATGATCAGCGCCGCCACCGGCGCCTCAAACGGCGCGCGCCCGCACAGAATCTGGTACAGCACCGCGCCCAGCGCGTATACGTCGGTCTGCTCGTCGATTTCGTCCAGCTCGCCGCGTGCCTGCTCCGGCGCCATGTAGGCGGGTGTGCCAACGATGCTGCCGTCCATGGTCAGCTTGTCGGTTTCGCCCTCGACGACACTGCGCGAGATGAAGCGCGTGCTGGCAACCAGGTCGTCGCGCGCGATGTCTTCCTGCCCACGCACGCGCGCCAGCCCCCAGTCGAGCACGACGGTTTCGCCGTACTCGCCGATCATCACGTTTTCCGGCTTGAGGTCGCGGTGGATCACGCCCTTGCTGTGGGCGAACGCGATCGCGTTGCAGACGTCCACAAAGCTGTCCAGCAGCTTCAGCCGCGCCGACAGCTTTTCCTTCTTATTGAGCGTGGGATCTTTCGCGATCTCGGTCAGCCGCGCGGCCAGCGTAATCCCGCGCACGAAGCGCATGGTGTAGTACAGGCTGCCGTCTTCGTTTTTGCCGATCTCGTAGACGCTGACGATGTTGGGGTGCTCAAGCTGGCCGGTGACTTTGGCTTCGCGCAGAAACCGCTCGGTGAGGCCGCGGCTTTCCTCTGTATAGGCAGGCGTGCTTCCGCCCGCGCCGCGCACAGGCAGCAGCTCTTTGAGCGCCACGTCGCGGCCGACGATGTTGTCGCGCGCGATCAGGATGCGCCCCATCCCGCCGCGGGCGTGTTCGCGCTCAACGCTGTAGCGCTCTTCGCGCGGCACGGCGCGCAGCACCTGGCTGCTGGGCTTGCGTGTGGAGACCGCGTCGATCTGCAACACGGTCGGGTGCTGCGTTTCGCTGCTGGCTTCCGCGGCGTCGATCACGCCGTCCGTCTCGTCTTCGGCACCGCGAACGGCGCGCGTTGGCGAAATCGACAGCAGGGTGTGCCGGATCGAGTCAGTGTCCGACGACTCCTGGATGTCGCTCAGCGCCTTGACCACGCTGGTTTCGATTCCCAGCCCGTCGAGTGTCTCGCCCGCTTCAAGGCGTTTCGCGACTTCGTCCACCAGAGCCGGGGTGATGGCGACTGTGCCACCATCGTACGTGCCGGGCCCGTCGGAAATCGTGGCCGGCACCTCGGGGTGCAGGATCAGGTCAGCCGCGCGCTCCGGCGAGAGTTGCCCCTGACGCACCGCCAGCACCGCCGCAATCAGACTTTTGTTGACAGAACCCATGGTCGCGCACCGTTTTACGGCCCCCCGGCTGCCCTGTCAGCGCCCAAGCGGGCCCAGCCGGTTAACCTTTTCTTCACATCTCCTTAACTCTGGCTCGCGCGCTGCTATGTTCGCGCCGTCCGAGGAGCTTTGCCGCATGGAAGCAGAAGCCTGGTTTACACTCGCCTATACGGTGCTCGGCGGGCTTGGCGTCTTTCTTTTCGGCATGAAGCTTCTCAGCGAGAGCCTGCAGGCGCTCGCCAGCGACTTCATACGCAAGCTGATCGGGTGGCTTACCAACAACCGCATTATCGCGATGTCGGTGGGCATGCTGCTTACGGTGATCGTGCAGTCGAGCTCGGTCACCACGGTTATGCTGGTCGGGTTCATCAACGCGGGATTGATGAACCTGACACAAGCCGTCGGCGTGGTGCTGGGCGCGAACATCGGCACGACCATCACCGGGTGGATCATCGCCGTAAAGGTGGGCAAGTACGGCCTGCTGATGGTCGGGGCCGGTTTCGTGCCTTTCTTCTTCAGCAAGCGCACCGGCCGCCGCAACGTCGGCAAGGTACTCATTGCCTTGGGCCTGATCTTCTTGGGGCTCAACTTCATGTCTGACGGGTTCAAGCCCCTGTCGAGTACGCCGGACTTCCAGAGCATGCTGGCTTGGTTTGCAGCCGACAACGTCCTTTCGATCCTTGCCTGCGTTGTCATCGGGTGCGTGCTGACGTTCATCGTACAGAGCAGCAGCGCCATGCTGGCGATCACCATGTCGCTTGCGGCGGCGGGCCAGATCGACTACCCGACGGCGGCCGCACTGGTGCTTGGTGAGAACATCGGGACGACAGTTACGATGCACTTGGCGGCTATCGGCGGCACAATCGACGCAAAGCGCGCCAGCTACGCACACATCATGTTCAACGTGATCGGCGTGACGATCATGGTGCTGATCTTTCCTTATTATGTATCGGCGGTCAGCGACATGGTGGACGGCGCGCCAGGCGCGGTCACGATGTTCTTCAGCACATCCGGCGAGGGCCTGGCGCAGATCGACGACCCGTTAGTCCTGATGAAGATCGCCGCCGGCCACAGCATCTTCAATGTCACCAACAACCTGCTGTTCCTGCCGCTGCTGCCGGCGCTGGTCAAGCTGGTCGTCTGGATGAAGCCGGACAAGGGCCGCCAGAGCAAGAAGCGCCTGAAGCTTTCGGGCGACCTGTCCAAGATCTCACCCGAGTTGGCGCTGGAAGAAGCGGAAGGCGAGTTGCGCCTGATGCGCGAAGTAACCGAAGAGGCGATGGACCGGGCAAGCGAGTACGTCGCGCTTGAGGCGGACAACGCCACCGTGTTCCAGCGCATCGACCACCTGGAGCACATCACCGACAACATCCAGATGGAAATGACGCTGTTCCTCACCGAGGTGATGCAGTTGCCTATGACCGCCGAGCAGGCCCGGCGCGGGTACGCGCTGATTCGCATCAGCGACGAGCTTGAGTCAGTGGCTGACTACTGCCAGAACCTTTCCAAGTACCGCTCGCGAATGTTCCGCGACGGGTTGAAGTTTTCCGATGACGCCAAGACCGACCTCGCTTCGCTGGTCACGCTGGTCATGCAGTTCGCCAAAGCCGCCAACGCCTTCGTCGTCACGCGGCAGGAAGCCGCCATGGGCGACGAAGAGGTGCGCGACCTGATCCGCATGTCCGACGCGATCAGTGTTCGCGGCGACGAGGTGCGCGATGCACACCTCGCGCGCGTCAAGGACGGCCGCTGCGACCCGCTGGCTGGGCTGGTGTACAGCGACATCGTGGTCGCGCTGCGGCGCATCAAGAACCACACCGTCAACATCATCGACGCGCGCATCGGGCGCTGGGAGGAGCGCCGCGAAGCGCTGCGCGATCTTGAGCGCGACGCCACGCGCGAAAGCGCCCGCCTCGGCGCTGCCAGTTGACCGGAACAATTCTAGGCTGGCCCCTCGTTTGATGCGGGAGGGTGCCATGGCCATCGCAATTCCACGGGATTTCAATGCTGTCGTGCTCACGCCGCCTGCGCGCGTTGACAAGGACGTCGTGCCGAAGCTGCTGGCTGCCGCAGACGCGGCAGGCCTGCCCGACTTCAAGGGGCACCGCATCCTGCACCTGCACCAGGTGGAGCACATTGACAGTTCCGCGGTTGCCGGGCTGATGAACATTGTGCAGACCGCGCGCCGGCACGGCATGGAGTTCGTCGCCTGCGACCCGCCGCCGATCCTGCGCAGCTACCTGGAAATCTACGGCGCCGAGCACCTGATTGAGGATCGCGTGCTGAGCAGCGCATCGGACGGCACATATGAAACCGATCTAGTCCCGTTCGTCCCGCCGTTTGTGCCGCATGCGCCGGGGCGCTTCGACATCTACCGCAACGGCAAGGTCAGCAGCTTCGAGCCCGATGGCGACGAGATGCGCGAGCTGCCGCCCGTAGACCTGTCCAAACACCCGCCCAAAGCCCCCACCCGGGCCAACCGTATGCAGGTGCAGGATCCGGCGGGCGAGCGCGCGGAGCTGGATGCCAGCGGATACGTCTGGCTGCGCCGCCACAACTGCGGTTGCGATGCCACGCACAGGACGTTTCGCTCGTTGCACGAGCTGCACCGCTGGTACGCGCAAAAGGGATTCGACTTTGGCGGCGTGGAGCTATGGGCCAGCGACATCCCAGCCGGCATGGTCACCGAACGCCTGACCTTCCGCGACCGAAGCCACCTCGAGCAGTTCCGCACCCTGCTGAAAATCGACAGCAGTTGGAAGGAAATCGGCGCCCCCACCGAGCACATCGAGGAAGAGTACTACTACCAATACGCGTAGGCTTGTTCGAAGCCCGAGCTTCTTGCCGCTGCAGCCGATCCGCGGCGATGCATGTTTTTGGTTGCGACACGCGCCGCATCGGGCTAACGTGTCATCTATCTCGGTAATTCCAGCTCGTGGACCCCGTGGCGGATTCGCCAACGGGTGTTTTGCAGCGACGGTGTGTAGTCACCAAACCTGCACAGTGCATTGGAGGAGGCGAAAATGCGTCTTGGGTTGAAAACAATCGGCCTGCTGGTGGTCTTGTGTGCGTTGGCAACATCGGCGCAGTCACAATCTCTCAACGAGGGATTTGAGATGACTGGATGGCCGTGGTCGCCCTGGGTATCCGTGGCAGGCGGGGGGACCATAGTAACGACGCCGGTGCACTCGGGCTCACAGGCCCTTCGTGACATGGGGTGGTACTACCGCACCGACGTCTCGTTCGGCAACGCCGGTGACAAGTACGAGGGATGGGCCAATCCCGCTGGTTCCGGACGGTACTACATGGGGTTCGCCGCAAGCTCGGCTGGTTGTTTCAGCCTGGTTCTCGCCCCCAACACAAGCACCCTGATTATCCAGCAGAACAGCGCGTTCAACTATTCCGACGTCGCCAGCGTGCCGTTCACCTACGCGCTGAACCAGTGGTACAAGGTGGAAGTCGAGTTCGTATCAACCACGTCTGTTATTGGCAGATTGTACGACAGCAGCGGCGCAACGGTCCTGGCGACGGTGAACTACACCTCAGCAACATCACTTGTCGGGGGCGCGGCCATGCGCGCTTTCGGCACCACAACCGTCGATGATATCAAGACCATCACGGGCCCCATGCTCAGTGTCAGCGCCAACGCGGGCACTGCGCAAAGCGTGTTTTCGGACGAGACGGGCCCCGGCGGAAACGGCCTGGAAGCGGGCTCTTTTACCATCGCATCCAACGGTCAGACGCCAGGTTGCGTGCTGACTAGCATTGACATCACGGCATCGGGCACAGGCAACGACGCCACCGCATTCACCGAGATTCGCCTGTACAGAGACACCAACGCTTCGGACCAGTTCGAGTTTGGTGTTGACTCAGAAGTCACCGTGGCGGCCGAGAACTTCACTGCCGACGATGGCACGATCAACGTCATCGTCGCGACCGCCGAGCAGGCCTTTGCGCCAAGCGAAACGCGCACGTACTTCGTTGTCGGGAAACTCGCGGGCACCGCGCTTCCGGGCGAGACATTCAGCTTCACGGTCAGCGACGGCCTGGCCGAAAGCGCCCCGGCCACGGTGGAG
>CAZNBU010000114.1:0-9206 GCA_964571035.1 uncultured Planctomycetaceae bacterium
GGATCGCGTCGTTGAACTCACCCGAGTTCTCGCGCACCCATGTGTCTTTGGCCGGGAAGACGTACAGCGCGTACAGGGGGCCGTCGGCGCCCTTGCCGACGTAGCGGTGGCGCAGGACTTCGGGCAGCGCGTCGGCGGTGATTGGGGGTGGGTCGCTGTCGCGTTTGAGGTCGCGCAATTGCAGCACGAGGTCACCGAAGAACTCCGGCTCCACTTCGCGCAGCCGCGCGTCCACGTGGGCCCCGCGCTGGCGCGTCAGCTCCACGACGGAGGCCGCCGTCGTTGCCGCTTCGTGGAACGCGTTGTCGAACGACTCGCCTCGCGTGCGCAACTGCTGGATTGCCGACTGCAACCCGCGCATGGCGCTGCGCAGCCCGGCTGCGTCGGTGGGTGTGCAGGGGTTGGCAAACTCCTCCGGCAGCGCGGCGTGAATGCGCGCCAGCACCTCACGCCGCTGCGGCTCGTTCTCGGGCAGCAGGCTTTCGGTGCCGCGCACGATGCCCTGGTCGATCAGCGGCTGGTACTGCTCGCGCAGCTCGCGCAGCTCTTCCAGGCTGTCGCGCAGGCTTACGGCGTAGCTCGCGCGCGCGTCATGGCGGATCAGCAGATTTTCCCAGTGCACGCCCTCGCTGCCGGGATCGTTCAGCTCAAGCAGGTTGTAGTCGAACGGTACCCATCCGCGTGACAGCTCGACCGAGGTAACGGCCACGCTTGCCAGCACCAGCAGGATCACGCCCAGCGCCGCAACGCGGGCGCCGCGGGTAGAAGCCGGACGCTCCACAGCCTTTGTGTCCGCCTCGCGCATGGTTTCGCGAAGGGCGGGGTCGCCGTTGCCGATGCGGCGCTGGTCGTGCAGCACCAGCATGGCTGGGAATACGATCAGCATCGCCAGCAGGCAGAACCCGATGCCCATGCCGCAGATCAGCCCGAGCTCCGCCAGCCCCAGAAAGTCGGTAAAGGCAGCGGTCGAGAGGGCTGCCGCAGTGGTCACCGCGCCCAGCACCGTCCCCATGCCGATTTCGGCGTACGTTTCCACCAGCGCGTCGCCGACCCCCAGCCCGTGGTTGATGCCGTTGCGATAGTGGCTTAGCAGATGAATCCCGAAGTCGATCCCCAGCCCGACCAGCACCACGGCAAACACCATGGCGAAGATGTTCAGGTGGCCGATAAACAGCGTGGTCGCCCCGAACGTCCAGCACAGCGCCAGCACCAGGCACAGCACAGCGAGCGCCGGCTTGCTGAAGCTGCGGAACGACAGCACGAACAGGAACCCGACCGCCAGCACGGCAAAGATTGTCGCGAGGCTCATGTCGCGGCTGCTGGCTGCCATCTCGTCGCTGTAGATCACGGGCCGCCCGGTCAACCCGATGGCGAGGTTGGGGTAGTCCGGCTCAACGCCCGCAATGGCTTCGCGCGCGAACGCCAGCGGCTCTTCGACCTGATTCAGCGCGCCGGGGTTGCGCTGCGGCAGAATCGCGACGTACAGCAGGCGGCCGTCCCAGAGAAACAGGTATCCGTCCGGATCGAGCGAGGGGTCGCTGCTGCGAAACTGGAACAACTGTCCCGGCGCTGGCGAGCCCTCGGAGGCGCTGAGCGTCTTGTGCAGATCGCCCAGCAGCGCCTCCAGTTGATCGCCCGCGCGCTCAAGCTCGGCCGTGTCTGCGCTGCCGGTACCCTGCTCGATGGCGGTGCGCATGCCGCCGATCAGGCCGGGATACGACGCGTCGCGCGCGACGCTTTCGATCACCGGGTTTGACGCTTCGATCTGTTGTGCAATCGCGTCAAGGTCTTCGCTCGGCAGCATCAGCAGGCGGTGCGGGCCGGCTTGCTCGGGTGGCACACGGTCGATTATCTTCGGGAACAGGTCCGGTCGTTCGCGTAGTTTCTTGACGATGCGCGCGCCCGCCTCCTTCATGCGGTCGCGCGTTCGGTCGCCGGGGATGGGTGGGTTGTACCCGGGGTTGTCTACCGGCCCGGGCGCTTCGCCGATCACCAGCAGCATCCACTCCTGGTCGCCGAACGCCTTTTCGAAGCGCAGGAAGCGACGGTTGTAATCCGCTGCCGGGTCAACCAGCGCGTTGCGGTCAGTGATGAACTCGATGCTGCTGACCGTGTAGACCACTGAGCCCAGCGCCAGAGCCAGCGCAGCCAGCACGATCCAAAGCGCGCGGCGCACAACAAAGCGCGCTAGCGCCATCAGCGCGCGCTGCCTGCGACCGTGTATGGGCTCTTCTGCCACGAGGGCAATGTAGTGGGGGAGCGTCGACGTGGAATAGGGGCGCGAGAGGTTGGCGATTTTGGATTTTAGATTTTGGATTTTGGATTGGCGCCAACCGGGTTGCCGTTCAATCCAGAATCGAAAATCCAAAATCGAAAATCCGCTTGCGTCTGCGTTGCCGCGCGCAAGGCCGGCCTTATGCTTCCGCCATGAAGAAAGCCTTCGTCACCGGCGCATCGGGGTTCATCGGCGGCGCCGTCGCGCGTGAGCTTGTTGCCGACGGCGTTGAAGTGCGCCTGCTGATGCGCAAGGGCGCATCGCGCGTTGCCGTCGAGGGCCTGGACGTTGAGATCATCGACGGTGATGTGCTGGATACCTCGGCGCTGGCTGGCGGGCTGGTGGGGTGCGACGCTTGCTTCCACGTCGCCGGCATTTCGCGGCTGGACTTGAGCGGCCGCGGCGACATCCGCCGCATGTACGAAGCCAACGACCGCGGCGCGGGGCTGGTGCTCCGTACAGCCGCTGAAGCAGGCTGCGAGAGCATCGTGCACACCAGCACGGTGGCGATCATCGGGCGTTCGGAGGGGCGGCTGAGCAACGAGGAGGACTACCCCGCCGAGAATGAGCTGACGGTTCACTATCAGTTGAGCAAGCAAGCCGGCGAGCAGCGGGCGATGAAGCTAGCGCAGGAGGGCGCGCCCGTGGTCGTCGTGAATCCCAGCGCGCCGATGGGCCCGTACGACGTCAAGCCGACACCGACCGGGCGCGTCGTGCTCGACTTCCTGCTGCGGAAGATGCCTGGGTACATGGAGACCGGGCTGAACATCATCGACGTGCAGGACTGCGCGCGCGGCCACATCCTCGCCGCGCAAAAGGGCAAGCCCGGGCAGCGCTACATCCTGGGCCACGAGAATCTGTCGATCCTGCAGATCTTCACGATGCTGAGTGAGCTGACAGGCATCCCCGCCCCGCGGTTCAAAGTACCCAAGTTCGTGGGCATCCTGACCGGTGCAGCCAGCGAGATGAAAGCCCGCTTCACAGGCAAGCCGGCACGAGTGCCGCTGGCGGGGGTGCGCATGGCGCTGCGGCCAATGTTCTACGACAACACGCGCGCGCTGAATGAGCTGGGCATGCCCACCCGCGAAGTGCGCGAAACTCTTCGGCGCGCAGCCGCATGGTTCATCGAGCACGGTTACACGCCCGCGCCGCCGAAGGAACTTGGAACCTGGCGCGAAACTGCCTGACGCGAAGGCGCGAAGGTCACGCGAAGACGCGGAGAACTACGAAGACAGCTACGAAAACACAAAGACACAAAGCGCTTCAAGGGTTTCAGTCCGCCATTCGTACGACGTGACCCACCGCCACCGAAGGGGATGGCGGTATTGCTGCAATCCCTGATAACATTTCGCGCCGCTCCGGCTACCACTCGATCTCCGGAAACAGGGACTAGCCATGCCACGATTGATAGAAAGCGGGTGTCGATGCTGGACGGCAATGGTCTTTAGCCTTGCATTCCTAAGCCTTGTTGGGTGCTCACCTGGCAAACCGGGGGATCATGCGGGCGCAGCGAACACGGTCCCTGCGAAGTCAGAGCAACAGGAGTCCGGTTCAGATCTTTCGGCGTCGCAGGCCAACGCACTGGAGGAAGTTGAGTTAGCTCACGCTCAACCGCGCGAGATCCTTGATCTACCCGCCAAAGGTCAGATCGGGAGCCTCACCGTCTTGGACTCGCCGTCGCTGAAGGGCGTGGATTGGCGCGAGGCGATGCAAGGCTTCGCCTCCCTGCAGACGCTGATCCTGGCCCGGTGCGAACTGACAGATGAGGATGTTCGGTTGATTGCAGGTGTACTACCCAACCTGCGCACCTTGAACATTTCCGGTAACCGCCTGACAAACGAGTCGCTCAAACACGTCAGCACCATCCCTGGGCTGAGACGGTTGTTGATCGGGAATAGCATTGTCGACGAAACAGGCAATCTCGACATTTCCGAAGTTGGTCTACGTGCATTGATCGGATCACGGATTGAGTTTCTCAGCCTTAACGGGTTAGCGGGAGTGTCCGACAAGGCGGTAGAGGTGCTATTGCGAATGAAGTCGCTGCAAGACGTTGACGTGCATCGAACAGGTTTGTCTGCCGAGGGCGTTGAACGATTGAGAAAAGCCGTACCGAACGTTCGAATTGCGCAGTAAATAAAGGAAGCAGGCCGCACGCGGAAGTACAACCGCTCCAATCCGCAACTGAGTTGGTAGATTTTTCGGTCGTAGGTTCGGCCTGCTACCCCTCTGCGCGATTTGCATTTGCCTTTCTTCGCGGCCTCCGCGTGTCCTTCGCGCCTTCGCGTCAAAGCTGTTGTCAGTCGCGCGGCGGCAGGGCTTCGATCATTACTGTGTCGCCGCTCAGCACGTCGCTGGTTTCGGCGCTTCGCACGAGGATCATGCTGCCCAGCGGCTCGGTCAGCTCCTGCACCCTTTGCGCAGCCAGTACCGCGTCGTCGCTCCCGGGCATCTGCATGCCGATGATCGTGAGGTCCGCTTCGGCGCTTGTGCGGGCGATCGTGTCGCGCACGCTTTCGCCGGGTTTCATCAGGACCGGCTTGGGCGTGGCGCGCACACGCACGTCTTCAAGCAGCTTCTCCAGCATCGCGCGCGTGGCGTCCATCTTTGCTTCTTCTTTGACGATCTGCAGCAGGCGCACTTTCGCGCCGCCCCAAGCGCGGTGGCTTCGCACGATATGCGCGAGCAGCAGCATCAGCTCGCCGTTGCGCGAGCGGCCGCCCCACCACACGTCGATGCGCGCGCGGTCGCCGTACCCGCGCTGTTTGTCGTAGCTCAGCAGCAACACCGACTTGCCGAGCGCCGTCAGCGGCGGCACCAACTCCTGCTGCTTGGCCATGCCCTCGGGCGTGTCGCTCAATCCCATCAGCACCGTGTTCGGCTCAAGCCCTGCCAGACCGTGCGCCTGAACGACCGTGAGCGCGCCGTCGAAGAAGTTGTGGGCGATCTGGCATTCGGCGAAGGCTGCCAGCCCCGCGTCGGCGATGAACTCTGCGATCTGCTCGCGGTGCTCATCGCGTTTGCCGGTCATCGCCAGTTCCGCGATGTCGCCGACCAGAATCTCCACAAAGCTGACCACACCCTGCCCGCGTGTCAGCCAGTCGCCGGCTTCCACCAGGTGCTCACGGTTGTGCGGCTGTCCGGTGAAGACGACGACGTTGGGCCGCCAGTTCTTGTTGCGGCGCGGCGCGCTTTCGAGCTTGAGCAGGCTGTGGCGCGCGATTGTCGCCCACATGCCGTTGCGCACGTCGCCGAACTCGGTGCGCAGGGCGCGCCGCTCCAGCAGTAGAAAGGTCGCAGCCACGACAGCCAGCACCACGAGCGTTGCCGGCACGTTGATCAGCAGCATCGCGGCAAAGCAGCCCAGCGCGCCCGCGATCGAGAACACCCAGGGCAGGTTGAACTTCGGGCGATAGCTGGGGTTGCCGACGAACTTCTCGATGCCCGCAGCCAGGTTCATGCTGCCGTAGGTGGCGAGGAAGAACATCGTGATGATCGTGGCGACAAAGTTCAGGTCGCCCGCCCAGCAGATGCCGATCGCGATCGCCGTGGTCACCAGCACCGCCAGGCGCGGCTCGGTCTTGCTGCCAAGCTGCGATTTCAAGAATGGCGGCAGCACGCGGTCCATCGCCAGCGCCTGCAAGGTGCGCGGCGCCGCCAGCACACTGCCGAGCGCCGACGACAATGTTGCCGCCCACACCCCCAGCAGCACCAGCTTCAGCTCGGGCAGGATCGCGATGTCCTGCATCACGAGGTTGTTCGTGAGCAATTCTTCGCGCGTGGAGGTCAGGCTGATCCAGAACGTGCTGCCGATGTAGATCAGCGCGGTGAAACCGATGCTCAGCAACGTCCCGCGCGGGATCGACTTGCCCGGATTCTTCAGGTCGCCCGACATGCTGGCGCCGACCATGATGCCCGTTACGGCTGGAAAGTAGACCGCGAACACGGCCCAGAAGCTCTGCGGCTTGGCGAGTTCCGAGGCCAGCGGGTCTGTGACCGACTTGTGGAAGTCGGGGTCGACGGCGCCGATCACGGGGATCAGCTCGCGGTTCCATCCGCCAAGAAAGAACGCCGCGATGCTGACTAACAGCACAGCCAGCACGCCGAACTGGATCTTCAGGGCAAAGTCGGCGCCGACGAACGCCAGCACACCAAAGGCCAGCACCACGCCCGTTGAGATGATGCGCGCCCAGGGCAGCGCCTCGGGCATTACCCACGCCAGCGCCTCAGTGAAACCGATGACGTAGAACGCGACCGAAACCGCCTGCGACAGAAACAGCGGGATGCCGATCGCGCCGCCCGCCTCCAGCCCCAGTGTGCGCGTAAGAATGAAGTACGCCCCGCCGGTACGCACGGTCATGCTGGTGGAGACCGCCGACAACGACAATCCTGTAAGGAAGGAAATGATGTTGGCAAACGCCACAATCATCAGCGCGTGCCACATGCCCACCTGGCCCACGACCCACCCGGTGCGCAGGAAGTAGATCAAGCCCAGAATGGTCAGCACGTTCGGCACAAACACGCCTGCAAACGTGCCGAAGCGGGCTTTGGGATTGGTGGGAGCGCTCTCAGCCATAGATTGTCAGGGCGACTTTGCTGGCGGCGAGGCTGCCAGCAAGAGTAAACTTGCCGGGCAGACAGGCATAAGGCAATTGACGAACCAATAACGACGTTATATAAAGACGTCCATGCTGCGATTGTTGCTGCGCGTAATCCTGTGGCCCTTCTAGCGCATCCAGGTTGCGGGGCGCGAGCACGTGCCCTCAACAGGCCCCGCGCTGTTGGTGGCGAACCACGTCAGCTACATCGACGGGTTGCTGATCACACTGGCGGTGCGGCGCAAGGTGCGATTCGTGGTGGCGCAGCAGTTTTTCGGCAAGTGGTGGATTCGCCCGATTTTGAACCGGCTTGGCGCGATCCCCATTCGCACCACCGGCCCGCACAGCATTCGCGACGCGTTGCGCAAAGCCGGGGCTGCGCTGGACGCCGGCGAGCTGGTGTGCGTGTTCGCCGAGGGCGAGATCACCCGCACCGGCAGCCTGCTGCCGTTTCGGCGCGGGATTGAAACCATCGCGCACTGCCGCCGCGCGCCGATCCTGCCGTTGCACCTGGGCGGGGTGTGGGGCAGCCTGTTCAGCGTCGGCAACGGCTCGATCATGAACCGCTTCCCGCGCCGCTTGCCGTACCGCGTGTCGGTCGTGTTCGGGAAGCCGCTGCCGGCTGACACGCCTGTTGGCGACGTGCGCGAGGCGGTGCTGGAGCTTTCACACACCGCGTGGATGCTGCGCAAAGAGATGATGCACCCGCTGGACTACAGCATCGTCAAGGGGTGCAGGCGCCGGCGCTTCCGCATGGCGCTGGCGGATCCCGTGCGCGGCAGCATTCCGTGGTTCAAGGCGCTGACCGGCGCGATCGCGCTGGCGCGGGCGCTGCGGCCGAAGTGGGGCAAGCAGCAGCGGGTGGGGTTCCTGATGCCGCCGAGTGTCGGCGGGGCGCTCGCGAACATGGCGGCGATGCTGGGTGGGCGCTGCGTCGTCAACCTGAACTACACGACCGGCAAGGCGGGCATGGAGATCGCCTGCGGCCAGGCTGCGCTGAAAACTGTGGTCACAAGCCGGGCGTTCCTGGAGAAAGCCAAGCTGGAAGCGCCCGGCGGCGTCGAGATCATCCTGCTGGAGGACATCGCCAAGACGATCAGCGGCGGCAAGCGCATCCTCGCGCTGCTGCTTGCGTTCTTCGCGCCGCTGTGGGTGATCCGCCCGATGATCGGCGCGCTCGCCCGGCCGAAGATGGATGACACCAGCGCCATCATTTTCAGCAGCGGCAGCACGGGCCAGCCCAAGGGGATCGAGCTTTCGCACTTCAATGTGATCAGCAACATCGAGGGCGCGGAGATCGCGATCAAGCTGGGGTACCAGGACCGCATCCTGCACATGCTGCCGTTCTTTCACAGCTTCGGGAATCTGCTGCTGTGGCTTGGCATGCACCTTTCGACGGGGCTGGTGTTCCTGCCGAACCCGCTGGATGCCGAAGCCGTCGGCGAAATGACCGAGGGGTACGGCGGCACGATCCTCGTTGCGACACCGACATTCATGCAGATGTACATGAAGCGCTGTCAGCCGGGGCAGTTCGGCAGTTTGCGGCTTGTGGTGGCTGGCGCGGAGAAGCTCAGCCAGCGCTTTGCGGACGCGTTCAAGGAGCACTTCGGGGTTTCGATTCTCGAGGGCTACGGCGCCACGGAGTGCAGCCCGGTGATCTCGTGCAACACCTACGACATGCGCGCGCCGGGAATTTTCCAGCGCGGCAACAAACCGGGCACCGTCGGCCAGCCGTTCCCGGGCGTGCTGCTGAAAGTGACGCACCCCGACACCGGCGAGACGCTGCCGCGTGGCGAGGCGGGCGTGCTGTGCGTGAAGGGGCCCAACGTGATGAAGGGCTACCTCGATCAGCCGGAAAAGACCGCGGAGGCGATCCGCGACGGGTGGTATTCGACGGGCGATGTAGCGCGCGTGGACGAGGACGGGTTCATCACGATCACCGACCGTGTGTCCAGGTTCAGCAAGATCGGCGGCGAGATGGTACCGCATGGCCGCATCGAGGAGGCGCTGCACGGGTTAGTTGAAGCAACCGAGCAGGTGTTCGCGGTGACGTCAGTGCGCGACGAAAAGAAGGGCGAGCGGCTTGCGGTGGTGCACGTGAAGCTGAGCGTCGAAGTGGAGGTGCTGGTAACGCGCCTGCTGGAAAGCGGCCTGCCCAATCTGTTCGTGCCCAAGGCGCGCGACTTCATAGAGGTAGAAGCGTTGCCGGTGCTGGGCACGGGCAAGATGGACCTGAAAGCAGTACGCACCATCGCGGCGCAGGCCCTGACGCCGGAAACGGCAACTGCTTGACGCGAAGGCGCGAAGATCACGCGAAGGCCGCGAAGAGCTACAAG
>CAZNBU010000115.1:0-8258 GCA_964571035.1 uncultured Planctomycetaceae bacterium
GATCCGCCCCTCGCGCACGACGACGTAGAGTTCGCCGTCGAGGTCTTCTCCGAACGTGCCCTTGGGCGTGCGGAACCCGACCAGCACGGTGGGGGCGGTGTTGTCGACCTGGTCGCGCACCACGCCGCCGCACGGCACCTCTTTGCTGAACCAGACGCGCTCGACCGACCCGCCGGTCAGCCAGCGGCCGATCTGGCACGGCAGGTTGCGCCCGGCGAAGGCTACGTTTTCGCGCTTCCATTCGGTGGCTTCGAAGAAGGCGAAGGGGTCCGGCTGACGGCCCATGTGGATGGCGTCGGTGACTTCGTATTGCCTGGTCTGCTCCAGCACGGTGTTGCCGTTGGCGTCGCGCACGATGTGCTCGATGGTGAGCATGTCGGCGTCGCGCGAGACAAGCCGGTAGCGCACGCGGCCGCCGTCGGAGAACTGGTAGACGGCCCAGTCGCCCGGTTGCGTGGTGTGCCAGGTGGTCCAGCGGGTGGAGAAGTCGTCGGCGCGCATGGCGGGCCAGTTGGGCAGTGCGTGGGTGGCGCCGTTGGTGGTGAACGCGCGCACCCAGACGTTGTCGGCGCCCGCGGCGCGCACGCGCACCACGCCGCCGCACGGGATTTCGCTGCTGAACCAGACTTCGCCTTGCCCTTGCGGGGTGTCCCAGGTCATGACGTCGCAGGTGAGGGTTTTCTTGCCGATGACGTATTCCTGCTGCGACCAGGTGGCGCCCTCGGCGATCTGGCGCGACTGCACGGGCGCCTTGTCGGGCGTGGTGCGGACTTCGCGGGTGGAAAGCTCTTTGCCGTCGGCGCCGAAGTTCTTGATCTGCACGGTAAGCACGCCGTCTTCGCCAATGGCTTTGAGCAGGTAGCGAACCCGAAGCCCAGCCTTCAGCTCATATTCAACCGACTCCCCAACCTTGGTAGACGCCCAGGTGTTTTCACCGGCCTTGAAGTCGGTTGCCGGGGCGTCTTGCGCGGCGGCGGGTTGAATCAACGCGAACACCGCCAACAGGGCGGCGGACAGGGCGGCTAGCTGGCGCATGGGGACACTCCTGTGCAGGGTGTTTCCTTTGAAACGATGTACCCACCCAACTTGCCGACGGAAATCGCGGCCGTAAAGTCACAACATGGCCGATGACCGGTCTTCCAAGCCGACGCGAAAGCTGGACCTCGCGGCCGGCATGCTTAAAGACTTTCGCGCCGTGCTGCGGCGCTCGCCGGTGCGCGCCCGCGAAGGCGACGCCGAGCTATCCGAGGCGCTGCGCGAGCGCGGGTTCCGCATGGACGGCAAGTCGCTGCGCGCGTTGCAGGCGCCCTACCTCATCTCCGCCAACGACGTGCGCGAGCTTACCCGCGACATCCGCACCATCAGCAACCTGCTTGAGCAGGTGGTCGAGCTGGCGCTGAACAGCGTCACGTTCATGGAGCAGATGGGGGTGTCGCCCAACATCGAAGAACTGGCGCTGAACGATTCGCCCTCGCGGCTTGCCATTGAGTTCGCGCGCTATGATTTCATCCCTACGGCCGGCGGGGCGCGGTTTCTGGAGTTCAACGTCGATTCGCCGGCGGGCGCGGTGTTCAGCAACATCCTGGACACCACCTTCCAGCAGCAGGAATCGGCGCGCGAGTGCGGCATGCACACACTGTTTCCCAGCGCGCCGACCGCGAGCCTTTACGCCGACGCCTTGCTGGCTGCCTACGCCGAGCACGCCCGAGCGACCGAAGAGAAGCCGAACATCGCGATTGTCGATTTCGACGGCACGCCGACACTGCCCGAGCAGGAACTGATCGCCAGAACGCTGGAGGAGCGCGGGTATCACGCCAAGTGCGTCGACCCGCGCGAGTTCGACTACCGCACCGAAGACCGCGGCCTGTACCACGGCGACATGCGCTATCACCTCGTGTGCCGGCGCGCGCTGGTGCCGGAGCTTGCGCGGCGGCGCGTGCTGGTGGCGCCGTTTTTGCGGGCGCTGCGGCACGGCGACGTGGTGGTGGTGAACCCGCTGCGCTCGCGGCTTGCGGGCAACAAGGGGGTGATGGAGATCCTGACTTCGTCCGCGTTCGAGCGCTTTTTCACGCCCGCGGAAAACCAGGCCAAGCTGCGGCTGCTGCCGTGGTCGCGCCTGCTGCAGGAGCGGCGCACCGACTACCTGGGCCGCGAGATCGACCTCCTGCCGTTTGTGGCCACGCGGCCGGAGAAGTTCGTGCTCAAGCCGGGCGCGGCGTTCGGCGGGCAGGACGTGGTGCTGGGCCCGTTCTGCGACAAGCAGGAGTGGCTGAAACGGCTTGACGAGGCGGTGAACCAGCAGGGCGTGGTGCAGGAGTACGTGCCGGCGTGCGAGCACGCGACGCTGTTGACGGAAGGCTCGTCGATCGTCGAGCAGAAGAAGTACCTGACGCTGGGCGCGTTCGCGATCCGCGGCGAGTACGCCGGTTGCATCGGCAGGGTAAGCGCCGACCCGGTGGTGAACGTGCGGCGCGGCGGCGGCATCGTGCCGGTGCTGGAGCTGGGCGGGCGAAGCAAGACCGGCCCGATTGAAGCCGCGCGGCCGAGGCGGCGGCGGACGACGGGGCGGCGAGCCTAGGGCGGCAGGACAGGAACCACGTGCGTAAGCGCGTGGCCCTTGCGGGGCGAGCGACAATCGCGTGCCAGCCGCGCGCTGACGCACGCGGTTCTTGTTAGTGGGACCGTGGCCGGTGCAAACAGACCAATCCAAAATCGGCGTATTCAAGCTGGTTCGAATCTCCGCGCTGCCCTCCGCGCTTGCCGATGTGTTCGGCGGCATGGCGCTGGCGGTGTTCGTGGCGGGCGCGACCGATCTGCGCAAACTTCCCTGGCTGCTGCTGACGACCGTGGGGGTCTACCTTGGCGGCATGGCGCTCAATGACGTGCTGCACGAGCGCAAAGACCGGCTGTTGGGCAAGCGGCGCCCGATTGTGACGGGCGAGGTGTCGCGCACCGCCGCGCGCTTGGTGACGTTCGTGTTGTTCGCAGCCGGCGTCGCGGGTGGGTTCATAGCCGGCGTGGGTTGGCCGGCTGTTGTGCTGGTCGCGTTGATCGTGCTGTACAACGTGCTGGCTGGCGGGCGGATCAAGGGCGCCGCGGTCACCAGCCCGCTGGGGATGAGCGCGGCTGCGGTAGCGGTGATCGCCGCGTGCCGCGCGCTGCATGTGCTACTGCCGGCGCTGGCTTACGTGGACTGGCAGATATTGACGCGTCAACCTGTGGCATGGGTGTTCGCGGGAAGCGTGTTCGCGTACTTCTGCCTTGTTACGACCGTGAGCCTGTTCGAAGACCGCGGCGGCGGGCGGTTGGCGCTGGGTGTGGTCGCGGTGCTGTTGCTGCCGGTTGTGTTGACGCTGCCCGGGTACGTGCTTGCGCACCCGGAGCCGCAGCACAGCCAGGTTCTCGGAGTGCTGCTGCCGCTGCTGGTGCTGGTGTGGCTGATCCTCGGCCTGTGGCGGGCGCTCGACAAAGCGCGCCGCGAGCCCACGCCGCCCAATCTTGGGCGTACCGTGGGCGCGGGCATACGCGGAGAGTGTCTGCTGATGTGCGGTTTCGCGCTGCTGCTCGCGTCGGCGCAAGCATGGTGGGGACTGCTCGCGCTGGCGTGCTACCCGGTAGGGAAACTGCTGTCGCGATGGGTTAGCCCGACCTGATCAAGCCGACTTGCGTCGCTTGCGATTGGGCGGGCGAACTTCCTCCCACTCCAGCTCCGGAAGGTCGTCACCTGCGTCTTTGCCCTTGCCGTCTTCGATCTGCAGATTGCCGTTCTTGTCGCGATAGATGATCGCCACAATCTCACGGTCTTTTGGTTTGGGCTGCTTTCTCTTGCTCATGGCAGGTTCCGAATGGCGATCGTGCGGTGCATTCCCGGCAGTCGCTCGCGCTCTGCATCTTCAATGTACAGCCTCCACGTCCCGATTGGTAGGCGCATACGCAGGGTGAACGCCCACACGGCAGTGTAACCCGCGTCCTGTTTCTCTATCGGCAGCGGCCCGGCCCGTAGCCGCTGCCCTTCTTCAGGACCCTGAATGCACTCCGCCGAGATGTAGGCGGGGCCAGGTGGTTTGTCAAACTCGCCGTACGCCGCGAACACTGTTCTGTGTACGGTGCCAACCCGAACGAGCTCACGTCGCGAAATGTTTGCGTTGTCTGCCGTGATCAATTGATACATCGTGATCAGCCTCGCTCGAGGTAGTCCTTCTCCGCCGAATCGTCGAGCACCATGGTGCCTTCGCCTTTCAGCGTGAAGACTTCCTTCAGCAGGGCGTGCGGGGTCAGGCCGTTGATCAGGTACGCGCGCTTTACGCCGCCGCGGATGGCGCTGATTACGCCTTGCAGCTTCGGCACCATGCCGGATTTTACTTCGCGCTTTTCGATCAGCGCTTCCGACTGGCTTACCGTCAGGTGCACATAGCGCGTTGCGGGGTCGTTCACGTCGCGCAGCACGCCGTTGGTGTTGCTGAGAATGAACAGCTTTTCCGCCTGCATCTCGCCCGCTACCGTGCATGCCACCGTGTCGGCGTTGATGTTCAGGATGCGGCCCTCTTCATCGCACGCCAGCGGGCTCAGCACCGGCACGTAGCGGTTTTCCACCAGCGTACGCAGCAGTGCGGGGTTGCAGTCGCGGATGTCGCCGACGTTCTTGAAATCGACGGTGGTTTTTTCGCCCGTCTCCGGGTCCACCATCTCCTTGGGCGGGCGGCGCATGGCGGTCAGCACTTCGCCGTCGAGGCCGCTCAACCCCACGGGCAGCACGCCGTGCTTGCGGATCGCTGCCAGAATATCGCTGTTGATGCTGCCGGCGAACACCATCTTCGCCATCTCAAGCGTCGCGTCGTCGGTGATGCGGCGGCCAGCCACTTTCTCCGGCTTCACGCCCATCTTGTCGGAGACCTCGTCGAGCTGGGGCCCGCCGCCGTGAATCACGATGATGCTGATGCCAAGCTGGTTCAGCAGGCCGACGTCCTGCGCGAAGAGGTCCAGCGCTGCGGGCGTCTTGGCGATCTCGCCGCCCACCTTGACCACAAACACCTTGTCGCGGTAGCGGCGCAGGTAGGGCAGGGCCTGGAGTAGCACGGAGACGTCATCCATTGGCGAAGCCTCCGGCGATTTTGGATTTCGGATTTTCGATTTTGGATTGAACTGCAGTTCGGTGTGCGGTGTTCGATGTTCGCAGTTGCCCGACAGTGTCCGCTGATCCAACACCGAACATCGAACACCGAACGCAGAACGCCCTGCCCGACCAATCCGAAATCCAAAATCCAAAATCCAAAATCGTCCCCATTTGCCCCACAGGGCCCTTGCGCCAAGGCGCGCACTATACTGTTCTGCGTCCGCCCCGGAAATGCGGGCGGCGCCTCCTTCGTTCCAAGGGGACTGGCTCCTTTTCCGCCGGGAACGCAGGGTGTTCTGAGGTTCGGGCAGGGCGGAAAAGGTGCCTGTCCCCTTGCCGCGAGGCCCGCATGCAGGTTCAAGAGCGCACCATGCCTGAGCTGACCGCCGATCTCGAAACCGAACTCAAGGAAACCGCGCGCAGGCTGCGCATCGAAGTCATTCAGATGCTCTGGCCAGCCGGCAGCGGCCACCCGGGCGGCAGCCTGGGCATGGCGGACATCTTCACCACCCTTTACTGGGGCGGGTTCGTGCGCCATGACCCCCAGAACCCGCAGTGGGCGGACCGCGACCGCGTGGTGCTTTCCAACGGCCACATCTGCCCGATCCTGTACGCGGTGCTGGGCGAGCGCGGGTATTTCCCGAAAGAGTGGTTCAAGACGCTGCGCAAGGTCGACGCCCACCTGCAAGGCCACCCAGCCATGCAGAAGACCCCGGGGGTGGAGCTTTCCACCGGCAGCCTCGGCCACGGCGTAGCCGGTGCGCTGGGAATGGCGCTGGCAGAGCGCGCTTCAGGCCGCGACACGCGCGTGTGGGCCCTGACCGGCGATGGCGAGTTGCAGGAAGGCCTGCCGTGGGAGTGCTTCATGGCGGCTGCGCACCACAAGGCGGACAATTTTACCGTGATCGTGGACCGCAACGACGCGCAGATCGACGGCACGACAACGGACGTCATGAGCCTCGAGCCGCTGGCCGACAAGCTGAAGGCGTTCGGGTTCAACACGCTGGTGATCGACGGCCACGACTTCAAGCAGATCTTCAAAGCGCTGAACACAGCGCTGGAAACCAAGGGCCGCCCCACAGCCATCGTAGCCAACACCATCATGGGCAAAGGCGTAAGCTACATGGAAGCCGACGGCTACAAGTGGCACGGCAAAACGCCGGGCAAGGAACAGGCGGAGGTCGCGCTGCGAGAACTCGGAGCCAGCTTGTAACTGCGGTTCTGGGTTCTGGGTTACGGGTTTTGGGTTTAGCAGGGCCGGCGCCGCCGGCCTTTTGCTTTTCCCCAAAACCCAGAACCCAAAACCCAAAACCCGTAACCCAGGCCCTCATTCCACTTTGAAAAACGGCTGCAGCTCGGCCTCTGTCAGCAGCGGCTGCAGGTTGGGGTCGCGCCTTACCCTGTCGCGGTTCAGGTAGCCTTCTTCGAAGGCCTGGCGCAGGAGTTGCACGGCGCGGCTTCTTAGGCCTCTTGCGAGCGGGCCGTCGCGGCGTTGCGCGAGCATGATGTGGCCTACGGCGTTGAGCATGTGGTCGGCTGGATAAACCCAGTTGACCGCGTCGGTCGGGTTGATGCCGTCGGTGTTGAACAGCGAAACCCAGATCACCGGGTCGGCGCCCGACACCGCCAGGATGCGCGCGAGGTCAAAGCGCTGGCGCGGCGGCGGCAGGCTGGTCAGCGAGTTCAGCAGCACCGGGTAATCGCGCGCGTCCTCCGCCCATCCCGCCAGCGTGATGCGGTACTCGCGCGGCAGCACGCCCGGGTCTTCTTCTAGCAGGCCGAGCACGAGCTGCGCTTCGTCAAAGCGGCTGAGCATGGTCAGCGCGCGGCCGAGCAGCAGTTGCACCAGCGGCGGCGTCGCGCCTTGCAGGCGGTCGCTGACCGTATCGCACAACGACACGACCTCTTCGTACTCATGGTCGCGCAGCAGCACCGCCGCCGCGTGCGCCAGCAGGTTGGTGCCGTCCACCACGCTTTCCTGCAACGAGCCCATCACGAGCGCCACCAGCCGGTCGAAGCGGCCGGTGGATGCGGTCAGCTCGGCTTCGATCTGGTTGATGGCGGCGTGGTCGAGCCCGCTTTGCGAGCGGCGCATCGAATCGAGGTGCGCGATCGCCTGGTCGCTGTCGCCCTCGCGCACGTAGACGCGCAGCAGCAGCTTGTGCGCGTCGGCGTAGCGCGGATTGATTTCGAGCGCTGTTTGAAGATCAGCAACCTCGGCGCTGTAGTTGTGCTCCGCCTCTGACTGAAAGCGCTGCGCGGCGCGCGAGTAGTACCCGCGCGGATCATACGGGAAGTCCTCGATGAACCCGCCCCATTCCCGCACGCCGTCGGCGTCGGAGACGCTGGAGTTGCGGTCGTTCTGCAACACTTCAAGCCGCTTCAGCAGCGGCAGGTTGGGCTTTAGCTCGAACGCGCGCTCAAGGTGCTCATGGCGGTCGGTCGCCGTTGAGTCGCGCTCGAACAGCGCTAATAGGGTGTATACCTCCCACAGCGGCACGGCTTCTTTTTCGATTTCCGCCAGCTTCTCGGCGGCGGTGTCGCGCGCGCGCAGGAACGCGGCGCCTTGGGCGTTGCGATACGCTTCGCCCAGGTCGATCAGGATCTGCGCGATGCGGGCGTAGGGGCTGCCCGGCTCCGCGGCGTCGCGCACCGGGCGGAAGCGGCGGAAGACCTCGTCGAGGCCGCTGGAGCGCCCTTCGCGCAGCACCTTGCGCTGGAAGTCGTACATGGCGTAGGCCATCAGCGCCTCGACGTGGCCGCGCCCGGTCTCGCTTGCGGTCAGCGCGTCGGCGCGGGCGTAGTGCGCCAGCGCGTCGTCGTCGTAGCCCAGGTCGGCGTAGATGTTGGCGAGTTCAAGGTGGGCGCCGACAAACGTGGGGTCGCGATCGATCGCGGCGCGGAAGTAGCCGGCGGCTTCGCGCCAGACCTTGGCCTTCTCGCGCCAGTCGGTAAAGCTCGCGGCGCGCGCGCGCAGGTCGGTGCCGCGGCTGTATGGCACGAAGGCGGCGGCTTTGGCGGCGAGGGCTTCGGCTTCGCGGGCTTCGCGTTCGCGGTTTTTCTGCTCCAACTCGGCGACGCGCTCTGCTTTCAACTGCGCCTGCTCCGCTTTTTCGCGCGCGTCGGCTTCGGCTTTCAGTTGCGC
>CAZNBU010000115.1:8268-9198 GCA_964571035.1 uncultured Planctomycetaceae bacterium
TCTCCTCGGCGAGGCGCGCGTTCTCCGCCAACTGGTAGCGGTCGGCGGCGTTCTTGGCGCGCACGGCGCCGAACACCACCGCGCCCAGCAGCACCACGAACAGACTCAGCGTCAGCACCGCGGCGCGGGTGGGGTTGCGGCGGCTCCATTTTGACAGCGCCGCCCACGGCCCGTCACGGTGCGCGCGCACTGGCTGCGCCGACATGTAGCGTTCGATATCGCGGCGCAGCTCGCTGACGCTGCCGTAGCGCATCAGCGGCTCTTCAGCCATCGCCTTGAGGGCGACGCTAAGCAGCTCGCGCGGGTATTTGCGGGCGCGCTCGATGCCGGCTGGCCCGAAGGCGCGCTTGAGCTGCTGGTCGTCGAGCACTTCTTCGAGTTTCTGTTTCGGCGGCACCACCGCGTGCTTGCTGGCGAGCTCGAGCGCGTCCAGCACGTCGGCGGCTAGAAACGGCGGCAGCAGGCACAGCATCTCGTACAGCATCCCGCCGAGGCAGAACACGTCGGTAAGCCGCGACAGCTCCTTCACCTTGCCGCGCGCCTGCTCGGGCGACATGTAGGCGGGCGTGCCGCTTACGGTGCCGTCGCGTGTCTGTTCGCTGCCGTCGCCTTCGGCGGCACCCAGTGAGATATCGAGCGAAAAGCGCGTGCTGTGCTGCGGCAGCGTGGCGCTGGGCGGGTCGTCGCTGTCCACCTGCTTGGCGAGCCCCCAGTCCATGACCAGTACCTCGCCGAACTGGCCGACCATGATGTTTTCGGGCTTGAGGTCGCGATGGATGATCCCGCGCGAGTGCGCGAAGTCGATGGCGTCGCAGACTTTCAGCAGCACGGTCAGCAGCTTGCCGAGCGGGAACTCGGCGAGTGTGGCCTCGTGCCCCTGGCGCAGCTTGTCCATCACCTGGCGCAGGCTGCGGCCCTTGACGCGCTTCA
>CAZNBU010000116.1:0-9159 GCA_964571035.1 uncultured Planctomycetaceae bacterium
GAAAACCTGGTGCAGAGCGTGTCGGGCTGCATTGACTACAGCAACGAGACCCAGGATGGACTGTCGCGGGAACTGGGCAGGGCCAATGCCCTGCTGGACCGCTTTCGCCAGCCGGCCGGGACCGGACTTGGCCAGCCGCTCGAGCAGCTTGCCAGGGGACTTGTCTCCATCATCATCCAGCATGACCGGAACGAGCGCGTGAGCCGCTGCACTGGATATCTGGTCCGGCGCGGTGACGACGTGCGCCTTTTCACGGCGGGCCACTGTGTTGATAACCTTCGTGGCGAGGCGTGGGTGCATCTCGTGAGATATCGTTTCAACGCCCCGTCGGCGCTGCTCATGCCTGACCTGTCGGTGCCGCCGGTCTCCTTCGAACATACGGTCTGCCGCCGTGATGGCAGCGAGAACCCCCAGGGAGCCCTCGCCGGGCGTTCCGGCACAGTGGATCTTGCTGACTACGAACTGGTACGGGCGGGGCGGCCGTCCCGGTGCCTGGAGATTTCGGCCACACGGAATGCACCGCCGGGAAGCGGCCGTGAGCCCCCTGGAACGGTCGCCGCCGCACTGCTTGATGCAGCCCGGCCGGAAAGCGTGAAGCCACCGGCCGATTTCGACCAGGTGTATTTCGTGGCCCATTATTGCCAGCGGCCGAATTCCAATGAAGAGCAGTGCGTGGGTACTGCTGACGGCTGGGCCTATCTGCCGGTGGTGGCGACAGTTATCGGCCGCACGGGTGAAGGCGTTCCCTTTTTTGTACTCAACCAGAGGGCGCGCCCCGGGGATTCCGGCGGCCCGATCGTGGGGCTCGACGGCAGTCTCATGGGACTTGTGTCGGCTACCCACCTTGGGAAGTCCATCACGCTTTTCAGTCCGGTCGCCGCCGTCTGGAAATAGGACCGGTATGCTCAAGGTCCGGGCGAGTAGCCGCCGTAATTCCAGCAAGTCGGCGGCAAATTTGCGTGACATTGAATGACGCGTTGCGTAGCGACTTTCGGGTTGTCTCAAGGAATGACGCGACTGGTTATGTCTCACCTGTGGAATGGCTGGCCGCGGGGTAACGCAATGCGGCTTTGGTGGAGTCTAGCAGTAGTTTATCGAGCCCGGATTTGCATAAACAATGAATCCAGTGGTTTAGGAGATGACGGGCAAACGAATGTGAACAAAATGCCCATGCCGGGAGCCATTTTCAGGGTGAAGTGAATGCCATTCAGACTCGGGAGCCAGGCCCTTTCAGGCTTGTTGATGCGCCGCGCTGATGAGGCGTATCACGCTGAAAATAAACGTAAATCAGGTAAACCACCGGGCCGGTTTTTCTTTGTTTTTGTTAATGGCTCCTCATATACTGGGTTTCAATAAGCCATCTCCAGAGAATCATCCGTGCCAGAGGGCAGGGATGCGTTCTTTGCGGGGCGGAACGACACCAACTGTCGGAAGCCGCGAGACGTTGCCATTAACCTAAACGGGGGTGGTACGTCCGCGGCGCGCGGAGTTCCAGAAGTGAAACTCCGTTTTAAGGAGCAGGGACAATGAACACCACGAAGAACGCACTGACAACCCGCATGTTTGCATGGGCGAGAGAAAGCGTGACGCGTGGGCGTTTCCCGGAGGTAGTGAAAACCATGTTGCACCGTAACTCGATCCTCTCCGTTCTGGTCATGTCGCTGGCCCTGCAGGCCTGTGGCATGCCAACCGACCGGGAGAGCCAGGCCGGAGATGACCCAGCGACCTTGGTCAGCCGGGACAACGTGACGGGTGGCGTTCCTGTGGAGATACTGAGCGGTGGCGTCGTCAAGGCGACTGTTGATTCGCCTACGAACACGGTGAGCGGCGGACTGGTTCAGCCGGTGGTGCTGTCTTCCGATACCGTCCAGCCTGGTGGCGTGATGACCGGTGCGGCGGTGGCATCAGGCGGGGGCAGTACAACGAACGTTGTGCGCGTGATCGCTTGGCTCGACCGTCCACCTTACAGCGACGGCACACCAGGCAGTCTGACCGGCACCGCAACCGGCGACCGCCGCCTGTTCGATACGGGCAATACCTACCAGAACAATCCGGCAAATGGCGTTTACCTGACGCCGCAGGCCTGCCCGGCGATTGCAGTTGCCAACATCCCTGCCAGTTCTGCCGGTTACAATGCCGTGCTGGCAAATATTCCGACTGACCTGAACAACAGTATCGCCAACTGCCCACAGCACCGGGTTCAGGCTGCCAGCTATGGTGGAGTCAGTTCCCGGCGGTGGGTGCTTGAAAGTGCAATCAATCTGGCTGTTGACGCCACGGTGGCTGCTGATACGGAACATCTGATCCGGTTCGAGTTCTTCACCTGCAACTCGGGTGCCTGTCCGCTCGGCTCTGAAACCCGGATTGCCACAACTGTGCGCTACTGTGCGAGCTGCGCTTCGCCATTCACGGCCCCGGTGGCCCCCGCTGTCGGCGACATACATCTCACCCGCGACTCGATCCCGTCGCATGTGCTGACGAGCGCCTTCAGCCGTGCCTCCTGTACGCTGACGGTTGCGACTGCCGCCTTCAATGCAACCGAGAATTTCCAGATAGCTGGCCGGCCCTATACCGAAGGCACCCACTTCTTTACCCAGGCTGACAACCCCGCGAACCGCATTGCGGCAGCCCGGCAGATCGTCTCGGCGGTCAATGCCGACCAGTTCGCCAATGCCGGAACGGCGGTGGCGAGTTTCGACGGCACGGCGACATTCAAGGTCTGGTCGCTGGTGCGGGGAACTGCCGGCAACTCGATCACGATCAACGATGAGTCCAACAATACCCCGGACAACCTGACGGCCGGTGGCGGTTGCGCTTTCACGGCCGGTGTGGCCCGGCTAAGCGGCGGCACGAATGGCAGCGCCTACAGCGGGCCGCTCCTGATCGGCGACTATCCGGTTCAGGTGCCATTCGGCCCGGTGGGATATTTCCATCACGATGACGGACTGGACTCTACGTGGGGTGGCAGTGCTGTTACCTCCACCACGCGGAACTTCGCTGCGTCGAACATCGCCCAGAATGATCTGATCCTTATCGAGAGTGGAACCGACGGTGGTGCAGTGCGGCGGATTGTGCCGTCACTGCCCCGTGCGAACCTGACGACCAGCACCCTGAACCTGGCCGAGCCGCTCTCGGCATCCGGGACGGGGCTGACCTACAGCCTCTATCACGCGGATTCCCAGCAACTCCGCTACCAGGCCCGGGGTACAAGCACCAAGGGCCAGAACTTCGAGATCCGCAACCACGGTTCCGTTGACAAGTCGGTGGTTTCGGGCGTCATCTGGGACGGCTCGGCCACGACACCACCGGCTGTGGGTGACGGTGCTGCCCAGATTACGCTGGCAGCGGCTGCAGGCGGTGCCGATGCCCAGGTGCGCATCCGGGCCAACGGCCCCGGAAGCTGGGGCAATGCGATCTCTGTTACTGTCAATACAGGTGCGAGCAATGCGGTTGCGCTGTCCGCCTATCCGGCATTCGACATCACCCTGACCGTGCTTGTGGGAACCACCGCCCAGGCAGTGGTGGATCTGATCAATAGCCATCCGAGCGTGAGCAACCTCGTCCGGGCGAGCTGTGCGGCAACGCCCTGTTCGACGACGGGCGGCCAGCGTCCTGCGGCAGCTGCCCTTGCCAATCTGACGGGCGGCCGGGGTTCCAATGTCAACAGTGTATCGTTGCGTTCCGTCAATGCCACAAATGGCGGCGAGTCCAGCCTCACGGGGCTTGTCTCGCGCAGCACCACCACGGGCACGGGAGCCCAGATCGCCGTGAACGCGGTAGACACCACGGGTACGGGTATCTGTGCTGCGCCTTATTCAGTCGCTGTGAACTGTACTGATGAAGCGGTCCTCTTTTATGGCACACCGGGCGACACTGCAAGCAACGGGGGCCAGATCCAGTATGCGCTGCCGGGCGTCGATTTTACCAGGCTTTCCATCTCGGGAGTCCAGCCCAATGCGACGATTACTCTTGAGCGGACGACCGGCGCACAGGCCCGCTCGACCGCTTCGGAAATTATTGATGCCATCAATGAAGGAACCCGTGCGACCCTCTTTACCGGTTCGGCGGTGAACGACAGGGTGCGAATCCAGGCCCGCGCCGGGGGGACCGATGGCAACAGCATCACGATCGCCTATGTGAACAACGCGACCCCCAGTGTGGTGGTTGCTGGCACGGCAATCACGGTCAACACGCCGCTGCCGACTTCCACGACAGCCGCCCAGGTGGTCGCGCTGATCAATAACAGTACGGAGGCATCGGCGCTTGTGTATGCGAGCCTGCCAAGAGGCACCAATGGTACCGGCACGATTGTCGCCCTTGGAGCCTCCGCGCTTGCTGGTGGTGCGGCTCCCATTGGCTGGCTGAAGGCCATGCCGGCCCCGGGCAACACCGGCGCAGGTATCCCGCCGCATACGGCGGCAGCAGCGGGCACAGCGATCCTTCGTGGTGCGGCTGCGACCGGGAAACTGGTCTCGTCCAATCCCTATGTGGCCGTGGGGCTTTACTGGGGTGGTGACTGCTATCCATCCGCAGTCACCCTGCCGATCGAAGGCATAAGTCAGCCCTACGCGGCAATTTGCTACACCGCCATCATGGACGTGACGGAAGGCGTCGTCTCCTACGAGGTTCGCGCCATTGATACCGCGGGCAATCCGACCCGCGATGGGGCCTCCTGTGGCGCCTCGGGATCGGCCGATTACTGTAACTATCCGGCCGCTACGGACCTGATCGTGGACCGTACGCCGCCACAACTGCTGGCGCAGTATGGCAACGGCACACCAGCGACCTCAGGCTTCCAGAACCAGAAGGTCTGGGTTGAGGGTGCCGTCAATCCGGGTGCGGGCGCATTCCAGACCTTTGCCCAGACGGTTTCCATCCGTGGTCTTGTAAAGGATGCGCGTCCGGGTACCGGTACCATTGATGACAGCGTTACCCAGGATTCCGGACGCACTTACGTCCGGATCCAGTCCGACTACCTGGGTTATGACACATTTGCCCTGACCACCGACTTCAACGGTACGCCGGTCCCGGCGACAGACGCGGACAACGCGACGCTGGCCGACCGCGGTTATTATCTTTACGATGCCATATCTCTACGGCCGGGTGGACTCACGAACTTCACCGTGACCGGCTGGGACCAGGCTGGCAATTCGACAAGCACCAGCTTCCAGGTGCAGCAGTTCGTGGCCAACACCACGACACCCCCCTCCTTCAAGGTTGACTGCATTGTTGATAACGTTCCGCGCAACAATGCCGGCGTCCAGATCCTCGCCTGCGAGGAAGACGAATTCACACCGAACCCGAACTCCCCGATCGTAATACGGACCCAGGCTCCTGAAATCGGCGGCCCGGCTGGCGACGTATGCCAGAACGACCCGAGCACCAACGGCCGCTTTGGTGACTGCCGCGTGGCTGGCAACGAGCAGAACCGGCACAACAACTTCGGTGTATTTACAACCGGAGCCAACCCGCCGGTAGATCGCCTGATTGTGGGTGCCGATAAGGTGTCCTTCTCCGGACAGTTCCTTACCCTGGACTCTGGCGCCCCGACGGTTCTTGTGAACGGGAGCGGTGGTGTGTTCACGAACTTCGATATTATGCCGCGCAACAAGGCCGGTTCCAATGACGTGCTCGGCGTACTCCAGGTGGGCAGCGGCGGTAATTCCTCACAGATCGTGCTCGATGTCTCCGTGACGGGCCGCAACGTCCGTCCGGGCGACGCCATCGCCCTGTCGTCGCTTGACACGAGCCAGAGTTCGAACATCGGCCTGTTTGAAGTCGCCGGCTGCACCCTTGATGGTAGCGGTGCCTGCACGGGCACCAGCCTGACCCTGAACCGGGTGCTTCCGCAGGACGCCACCGGCATGTTCTACCAGACAGCCTGGGTATGGATGGCGAACAACCTGAACGTCCCCGCCGAAGGCATCAACAACTTCACCTTCGTCGCCACCGATTCGCTTGGCAACGTGCGGACGGTCTCCATGCCCATCCTGCGCGACAAGGATCCGCCGTCCATCGTGATCCAGGGCATTTTCGTGGATCCGAACTCCACGGAACCGGTGGAAATGCAGTCGGTGAACCCGATCGTGTTCATCACGGATTCAAGCCTGTTCTTCGGTGACGCCAACCCGCTGACGGTGCCGGCTTCCTACATCAATATCAGACGTACGGACTCCAATGGTGAAGGCACCCGGTACTCGGTGACTACGGTCGGTGGCAGCCCGACGACGGCCATGACGGTCGGCACGAGCACCGGCCCCTCGTCGCTGCTGGCCTGCCGCCGGGTTGTGAACGAGTGCGTGGGCCGCACGATCACCTTCCGTACGGCGACCAATTCCCTTAACGTGGGCGAGAGCCGCATGATCACAGCCTCAGCGGTGACTGGTGCCATCACGTTCTCTCCGGCGCTGCCGGCCAACATCTCCTTGGGTGACACGTTCATGATCACTCCAGCCACGGAAAACTTCACCTACTATGGCGATGCGATTGCCGAGGGTGCAGCGCGTGCCTCAAGTCTTGACGAGTATGACAGCAACAATGCCGCCGTATACTCATGCGCGGCTGGCAGCCCCCTCTCTGGCGTCAACTCGCTCGGCCAGGCCGCCGCGGCAACGCGGGCGTCGCCGACCGGCGCCCAGACACTCAAGTGTGACTTCTCCTGCACCGACAAGGACGGTAACAACAACAACCAGTGCCGTCCGGGCGATCCGCTGACCTACCAGATCCAGGTGTTCGCCATCGACCGCGGCAACTTCTCATCGTCGGCGGATGTGACCTTCTCGCTGGTGGAATCGTCGGCCGGTGCATTGCTGGGCGGCGCACTGGGGGTTCTGTCATCGAACCCGGCAGTCGTGAGCACCCTGTCGGATGCGACGGGCCTGCGTACGCTGACCCTCGACCAGCTGTCGAACTCCGGCGTTCTTTACAATGCGAACTACCGGATCGCGACGCTGCTTGGCGACCCGAACCAGCCGATCACATCCACGACGAACGCCCGGGCGAATTTCTACCTCGACTCCCGCACCAAGTTCGGCAACCTGCTGGGTACTGTCCTGAACGATCCGGACAGCACTGGTCCTGCGCAGTCGACGGCTGTAACGCTCTCCAACGTGCTGCGTATCCTTCTCGACAATGGCGTGTTTGACGACGTGCTGCCGATCCTGGACAATCCGCAGATCCTGGATCCCAAAGCACGGACGAACTTCCCCAGCGCTCCGCAGCAGGGTGACGCCAGCAAGATGGCGGAGTTCACGGAAGAACTTCTGCGGGATGTGAGCGAGATTGCCACCACCTGCAACGTGGGTACCCACGTTGAGGAACAGTACAGCTGCTTCGATGACCCGGGCCCGATCCGGCAGACCTTCGATGCGATCAAGGCGACGCTGGATTATGACCTCGCGCTCCGGACGAAGAACCAGTCCACGCTGCCGCGTATCTCCGGCATTGACGGCCAGATCAACCCTGCCGGCACGACGTTCACGTCCGCTGGTGCGCGGTTCCAGCCGGTGGCTGCCCCAGCCGCTTCACCCGCCAATGTGCAGGCAGGTGACATTATCACGATCGTCGACTCGACCGTTGCTTGCAACACGTCCACTGCCGAGGTGGTCGCGGTGCTGAGCAACACGCAGCTCACGACAACCCAGTGGAGCGCGCAGTGTATTGCCGACTGCGGTGCTGGAGTCTGCGACTACAAGATCACTCCGCCGGCCGGTCCATCGCTCAATACGATCATCGAGCTGGCTGACACGATCCTCTTTGCCGATCTCGACGGTGACGGCCGTGGCGGTGAGCGCGAGGCGATTCAGGCGATCCTCCACCTCGTGGAAGAGAGCATGCGGAACCGCACCGACGGCACGACGCCCTATGATCACGTGTCGCTGCTTTGCACACACAATGGCGGCACGAACCCCTGTTCGACCGCTGCGACCACCGCAACGGAAATGCTCGACTTCGTTCGCGGCCGGAACATCCAGGGATCCCTCGACCTGTTCGCGGAACTGTCCGATAATAACGTGACGGGCGACGGTACTGAATTCATCTCCCAGATGGTGAATCTCGTGAACTTCATGCTCCAGGAGAGCGACGGCTCGGTTTCACCGGCCGGTGCGACAAACCTTGAGACGATGAGCTTCATTACCCGGGACATGCTGGCCTCGCTGTTCGTGGAGCCAACCTTCACCAACGCGAACCTGGTGCCGATGACCTCCGGCTCGACGCGCCAGAACACGCGGCTGAACCTGCTGCTCCGCTCCATCGCGGCGCTCTCCTATGAGCGGCCAACGGCGGTAACGATCAACTTCCCGTCGGGGTCGGTGACTGCGGACAACGTGCTGCAGGCATCACTCTCGCTTATCCACACCCTGGCCAACGACCCGGATGACAACCCGCGTGGCTGCGGTGTGACCTGCGCGACGACCGTGGCTCCGGGCTCGAACCCGCAGCTCTCGATCATTGACAAGCTGGAGACTCCGCTCACAACGCTGCTGAAGGATTCCCGCTTCCCGACACTGCTTCTCAACATCAGCACACTGCTGGATCCGGGCACCGGTATCTCGGACTTCACCGCATTCCAGTACACCGGAACGATCCGGGAGCAGCCGTTCAGTACAACGGTGAGCCCGAACCCATACACCGTGAACCCGCCGCTCCTTTCCGTGCTGACCCAGTTCAGCAAGGCGCGGATTGACTCGGACGCGGACGGTGTGGGCACCGGCGAACTGACTCCGATTGATTACGGCGTGGACGCCCTGAACGTGCTGCTTACGGCGATCGGCACCGAAACCGGTGGCGACGACTACAATCCGCTGCTCGGCAGTGTGGATACGGATGTCTGCCGCGAGAACTACTTCCAGGGCCGCACCCCGATGGAGAAGGTGCTGAACGTACTGGCGCAGCTCGCCCAGCCGGCCCCGAAGGACCCCAAGGACTTCGACTTCCGCAACCGTACGCTGCCCGACTGCCACGAGGCGGGACCGGGCCTCGGGCCGGAATCCGACAACCGCACCTATATCCGTATCATCCTCGATGCGCTTACCGATGATCCGGGCAATGCCACCTTTAATGGTGACGATGACGGCTCCGCGGCGACCACCACCAGCGTCGTAATGCCGAACTCGTTCTCGACGGTTGCGGGCGATGCCTCCAACGTGAACGGCTGGG
>CAZNBU010000117.1:0-645 GCA_964571035.1 uncultured Planctomycetaceae bacterium
GATCCCGCTGGCGTTGTTCGCGCTGCTGACGGGCGTGGGCGCGTTCGTGGCGGTGCCGGTCAGCAGCATCATCCAGGGCGCCGACCTGATGGACACACCGCTCGCGCTGCGGCACTACAACCTGTCGCAGAAACTGAAGTGGACGCGCGCGAACCTGCCAGCCGCAACCGGGCTGGGCGGCGCAGCCAGCGTCGCGCTGCTGATACCAGTCCTGAACCTGTTCGTGATCCCAGCCGGGGTAGCGGGCGCAACCATCCTGATGCTGGCTGCAGATGACCATGCAGCGGCTACTCATCCTCCGATGCCGCAGGGGGTGCACCCCAGCCACGCATCTGCCGGAATTGCTCCAAAGTAATGCCGCAGGAAGGGTCGCGCTCCAGTTCAGCCGCGCGTCGCTCCATCTCCGCCCAAGTCGGCCCCCAACGGAGCGCCATCTGTGTCGCGAGCGACGCTGTCCATGATCTCGTCCACAAGCTGGAGGCGGCGCGCGACGCTTAACCTGAGGTAGAACTCAGGATCGACATCTTGAGACATACCCATCTCCGCCGAGCTAAAGCAGGGCGTTGGTCTACGTGCTATAGACCAACTTTGCATCACGCTATCATAGCCGACCCCGTTATCGAGCGAAGACTTTGCTGACTGCAT
>CAZNBU010000117.1:655-7265 GCA_964571035.1 uncultured Planctomycetaceae bacterium
TGACTGCATACCTGCGCCTGTCCCGCCCGTTTACCTTGATCCCGCCTATGCTGGGCATGGCTTCGGGGGGTGTGGTGGCTTACTACGCCTCGGGCGGTGCGCTTCGCATTGTGTCGGGTCTGGATTTCCTGCTGGTGCTCGGCGCCGGTACCCTTGCTGCCGGTATCCTGAACGCAGCCAGCAACGCGCTGAACCAGATCTTTGACCTCAAGATCGACCGCATCAACAAACCGAACCGGCCGTTGTGCACGGGCGCGATTTCGGTCGGCGGCGCCGCCGTGTTTGGTGTGCTGGCAACGCTTGCGAGCCTGGCCCTCGCCGCGTGGATTTCGTGGACGACCGGCAACTGGGCGACCGTAGCGTTGTTCGGCGCGGCTACCGTCTTCAGCATCGCCTACAGCGCGCCGCCGCTGCGCATGAAGGCGCGCGGGTGGCTCGCGAACCTGACGATTGCCCTGCCGCGCGGCACGCTGCTCAAGGTGGCTGGATGGAGCCTGGCTGCCAGCATTGTGAGCCTTGAGGCCTGGTACATCGGCGCGATCATGGGGCTGTTCCTGCTGGGAGCCACAAGCACCAAAGACTTCGCCGACATCAACGGCGACGCCGCCCAAGGCGTGCGCACACTGCCGGTGGCCTACGGGCCTCGAAAGGCGGCGAAGATCATCACGCCCTTTCTGATTGTTCCGTGGATCATGATTCCAGCCGGCGGCCAACTCGGCATCCTGACGCCGCCGCAGGGCCAGGAGTTCGACCTGATCATGCTGGGCCTGGTCTGCGTGCTGTGGGGCGCGCATGTGGCTGTGCGCGTGTTGGAGAACCCGGAGGCGTTGACACGCACCGAAAACCACCCCGCCTGGCGGCACATGTACTACCTGATGCTGTTCGTGCAGATCGGGTTTGCGTTTGCATACGTCCCCTACAACACGTATCGCGAATGGTTGGAGATGATTCGATGAGCGAGAGAGTATCCAAACGCATGGGGCGACTGGTGCAGTCGGACATCCGCCGCGTAACGGTGGAGTGCGACAAGGTCGGCGGCATCAACCTTGGGCAGGGCATCTGCGACCTGCCGACACACCCGCTGGTGAAACAGGGCGCAATCGAAGCCATCGACAAAAGCCAGGCGATCTACACTCACGCCCGCGGGCTGATTGAGCTGCGGCGCGCGATCGCGGCCAAACTGCGCGAGTTCAACAGGTTGAGCTACGACCCCGACACCGAGCTGTGCGTCACGGTCGGCAGCAGCGGAGCGTTCGCGTCGGGCGTGCTGGCGACCATGGACCCGGGTGACGAAGTGATCCTCGTTGAGCCGCTGTACGGGTACCACCTGAACACACTTCTGATGGCGGGCATCACGCCGCGCTACGCGCGCAGCAACCTCGAAACGATGACGCTAGATCGCGCAAGTTTCGAGGCGCAGATCAATGAGCGCACGCGTGGAGTCGTCATCTGCACGCCCAGCAATCCCGGCGGGCTGGTGCTGTCCAAGGACGACCTGGAATGGGTCGGCGCGCTGGCAGAAAAGCACGACCTGCTGGTCTTCAGCGACGAGATCTACGAGTACATCACCTACGACGGGCTGAAGCACGTGTCCGCCGCGAGCATACCGTCGCTGCGCAACCGCACGCTGCTGCTGGGCGGGTACAGCAAGACTTTCAGCATCACCGGGTGGCGCATCGGGTATCTGGCTGCGCCGGCCGACATCATGGAGAAAGCCGCCGTCGCCAGCGACCTGCTGTACATCTGCGCGCCCAACCCGTTGCAGCGCGGCGTGCTGAAGGGGCTCGAGGCGCCCGCGAGCTACTACGAAGAAATGCGGCAGCACTACGAAACCGGGCGCGGCATGATCTGCGACGCGCTGGAGGCGGGCGGGTTTAAGCCCTACCGCCCGAAGGGAAGCTACTACGTCATGGCCGACTTCAGCGCGCTCGGGTGGGCCGACGACCAGGTTGCCTGCATGGAGCTGCTGCGCCGCACCAAGGTAGCCGCCATCCCCGGCGGCGCATTCTTTGAGCCGGGCAGCGGCCGCGGCAGCAAGCTGCTGCGCTTTTGCTATGCCAAAGAGCTCGACGTGCTTGAGGAGGCGTGCAACCGGCTGCGCTCCCTGCGCGACTAGGGTGCGAGACCACGATGGCGCTACCGCTGGGAATCACGCTGCTTGTGCTGCTGGCGACCAACGCCGTCGCCTTCTTCGCGCAATGGGCTGACAAACGCAAGGCGACCACCCAGGCGCGCTCGCGCACGCCCGAAGCCACGCTGTTGATGCTGGGGTTGCCCCTGGCAGCGCCCGGAATGCTGCTTGGAATGCGGGTGTTCAGACACAAGACCCGCAAGCTGAGCTTCCAGATGAAGGCCCTGCTGGTGGTGTTTGCGAATCTGCTCATCGCGGCGGGCATTGGCTGGTTGGCGACAAAAGGCCAACTCCGACTAGAGCTTACGCTTTACTGATCCCACCCGGTCAGTGATCATAGGCCAAGAACGTTCAACCCGGCGGCCTGCATGCAGACGTCCCTGATCGCCATCACCGCGCCACGTTGCACTCGTTGCAACGTGCGGCTGGCGTATGAGGGCCGCCCGTGTCACGTGTGCCTTTCGCCCGCCACGTATTCGATGCGCGACGGCGCGATGCGCGGCGCCAAGGGGCGCACGCGGCGCGACAATCCGCGTCTGCCCAAGTTCGCGCTGCCACCCGCAATTCGCGGCAAGCAGGCGCGCCTGCCCCGCCACGAGCGCGTCATCAAGACCTTTCGGGTGATCGGCCGCTGGACATGGAACAGCCTGGCAATCGCCGCCGCACTGCACCTCGGGCTGCTCGCCATCGCGCTGTTCCTGCACAAGGAGATCGAGCAGCTTGTGATCCAGGTGCAGAAGGTCGAGCTGCGTGACCGCATCGCCGCGCCGCCCGCGCCGGAGCCCACATCCGTGGACATGCCGTCGCCCGATCCTGTCGACGAAGAGTTGATCACGCCGGACATCGTCAACGACGAGCCGATCGACACCGGCGACCCCGAGATCGACACCCCGCCCGAGGAGCGCGACTTCGCGCCCGCCCCGGCGTTTGAACCGCCGCGGGCGAACCTCGAAATGCCGTTTCCGGAGCGTTTGCCCAACGCCGGCCAGGGCCTCGGCGGCGGGCGACCCGACACCGCGAGGAATCCGCCGACGCCCGCCGGCAAGCGCGGCCTGCGCAAGGGCGAGCGCAAGGAAGCCGCAGTGCGCAAGTTCGGCGGCGGTGAAGAGACCGAGGGCGCCGTCAACCTTGGCCTGGAGTATCTCGCCAAGCAGCAATCCAGCGACGGCAGTTGGGACCCCAACCGCGGGTTTGAAGACCCGCCTGCCTGGGCACGCCACGGCAACGGGTATCGCGGCAAGGTGACGGCGCTATGCGTGCTGCCGTTTCTCGCAGCCGGCCACTCACCCGAAGAGGGCCGCTATCGCCGCACGGTGCGCACCGCCATTCGCTGGCTGATGCGCAAGCAGGCCAGCGACGGTTGCATCAGCCATCCTGAAACCGGCGACATGTACATGCACTCGGTCGCCACGCTGGCGCTGTGCGAGGCGTACGGGCTGACCAGCGACCGCGACACCGGCCGCGCCGCCGAGCGCGCCGTGCGCTTTCTAGAGCGCAGCCAGGGCGCGGGCGGCGGGTGGGACTACAATGGGTTCATCACCGTCTCGGACGTCAACGGCGGCGAGCGCAACGATGGCTCGATCAGCGGGTGGGGCGTGCTGGCGCTGAAGAGCGCGAAGTCCGTCGGCATCACGGTGAATGAGCGCACCTGGTCGAAGATGGTGCAATTGTATGACCGTCTGAGCCTCGACACCGGCGAGACGTACTACGCCGACCAGGCCTACGGGCGCCTGCCCGGCACGCGCCGCGGCATCGGCATGACGGGCGTGGGGCTGGCATCGCGCGTGATTCTCGACGACGTGCGCTTTGGCCGCCGCAACGCCGCCGCCGAGCGTCTGCTGCTGGACGACGCCCCGGCATGGAAGAGCCTGTTGCAGCCGACCATCAGCTCCGAGAACCCGAACTTTCACACGTTCTATGGGTGGTACTACGGCACGCTGGGGATGTTCCTGAAGAACCAGGGCGAAGGCCACGCCTGGAATCAGTGGAATGACGCCCTGAAGAAAGCGCTGCTGCCGATGCAGGTGACGCACGGCTCGCGCCGCGGGTCGTGGCCCGCCGCCGACTCCTGGATCGGGCCGATCATGGGCGACCTGTACAGCACCGCGTGCTGCGTGCTGTGCCTGGAGGTCTACTACCGCTACAACCCCGCGAACCGGATTGAAGTCGGCGTGCCCGCAGTGAAGCTTGATGAGCCGCCGCCGAAAGCGGAGCCCGCTTCAACGCCTGAGCCCGGATCATCATCCGTGCGCAGCAGCGCATTGCGCGACCTGGCGCGCGCGAAGGGGCTGGACGCGACCGCCGAGCTGATCAAGGCGCTGCAGGATGAGGCCATCATCGTGCGCACGACCGCGCTGGTGGAGTTGGCCAGGATCGGTGCCAAGGACGCGGCGCCGACGGTAGCCGAGATGCTGACTCTGCCCGAGAACGATCCGCTGCGCGTCACGATTGCGGACACGCTGGGCAGGCTGGGCGACCGGTCCGTCTACCCGTCGTTGATCCGGCTGCTTTCGGATTCCGAGGTGTACATGCAGGAGTCAGCCCGCGCCGCGCTCAAGCGGCTGGCAGGCGGCAAGGATTTCGGCATCAACAAGCACGCCTGGCGCGACTGGTTTGAACGCAATCCATAAGGGGACTGTCCCCGGCGCGGCAGTATGCGCCGCGGGACTGTCCCCGCTTCTGGTTGCGAGAGTGCAGTGGCAATGGTGTCAGCCACTTCGAGGCAACTACATGCAGTTGCCCCGACCGCGCCAACCGAAATGCAACCTTGCCCATGCGCCCAGATACGGGGACAGTCCCCAACTTCGGGGACAGTCCCCGGACTACTCGCCGTTGCCGCCGGCTGAGCTTTCCTTATCCGGGTTGATGCTTTCCAGCCGCTGCTGCTCGGCTTCCGTGAGCTTGGGGTACAACTCCAGCAGCCTGCGCGAGATCTCCGGATCGTTCTGCTTGCTCAACCCTCGCGCTGCCCATAAGTACTTTACCGCACGCTCGTGGCGTTCAAGGTGAACCAGCGTGTCGGCGGCCGCGATGTAGAGGTGCGGCTTGTCCGGCACAAGGTGGATCGTCCAGTCGTAGTGCTGGATCGCCTTCAGCCAGTTGCGCAGCTTGTAGTAGCAGCGTGCGGCACCCTCGAAGGCCGCGGGGTTCGTGCTGTCGTACTCGATCGAGCGCTCATACGCCTGCGCGGCATCGCCGAAGCGCTGGTCTTCTTCGTGCAGGGTGGCGTAGTGGTACCAGAGGTAGCCGGAGCGCGTCTCACGCTTGGCGGCTTCGTCGTAGAGTTCCTTCGCGCGTGTTAGGTCACCGTTGCGCTGGTAGTACATCGCTATTGCAACCAGCGGGTAGGCGCGGTCCTTCTCAATGTCTGATGCCTGTTTGAACCGGGCGAGGGCCGCGACATCGCGCCCCTGCTTCATGTACACCAACCCAAGGTTGATCAACGTGTCGCCGTCGCGCGGATCGTATTCGAGCGCCTTCTCGTACCACAGCACAGCCTGCTCGTAGTCCTTGGTGTCCTGGTAGCAGACGCCAAGGTTGTAGCAGATCGCCAGCGACTCCCCCTCACGCCGCGCCAGCTCTTTGAACTGCTCAATGGCGCGCGGGTAGTCGCCGTAGTCCATGTACTCCACGCCCTCTTCAAACGAAGTAAGGCGCGATGAGCCGCAAGCAGATAGAAGCACCATTGAGATGAGTGCGAGACAGAATATCTGCCACAACCCGCGACGATTTTGGATTTTGGATTTTGGATTTTGGATTGGACCACGCACTCGTCGTATGAATCCAAAATCCAAAATCGAAAATCCAAAATCACCAGCCTTGTCGGGCAACCCCGAACGCCGAACACCGAACACCGAACCCAATCTACCCATCAGTCGCTTTCCTTGCGTGGACGACGGCCCGAGTTGCGGATCTCCATCTCATCCACGCCGGGTGTTACGCGCGCCGGGGCGGTCTTGGGATCCTTGGTGTTGTCGTCGCCGCCCCAGATCAGCAGGCTGGGATCGTTCTCGATCCGCCGCGCGAACACGCGCAGGCTTTCCGTGGTCTCGCGCACGTTCTCCAGGCTGATCTGGATGTTCAACTGGTTGTCCAGCACCACGTCGTTCAGGTTCGCCACCAGCACGTCCATGTTCGTCGCGATCGCGTTCAGGCTGGCCACCAGCTTCGGCACGCCGTTGCCATCTTCGGCCATCAGCCGATCCAGCTTGTACGAGGCGCCCTCAAAGTTGGCGAGCACCTTCGTGATCGAATCCTTGTTCGCTTCCAGCACGCTGCGCAGCTCATCCACCAGCGACTGCGCGCTGTCAAACGTGGGGCCGACTTTCTTGAACGCGGGCTCAAGGTCTTTCAGGCCGGTGTCCATCGTCTCCAGCGCGCTGCGCAGGTGGCGCAGCGATTCCTGAATGTTGCCGGTGAACTCTTCGCTCGACAGCACAGCCGCGAGCTTGTCCACGCCCTCCTTCAACCCGCGCACGG
>CAZNBU010000117.1:7275-9134 GCA_964571035.1 uncultured Planctomycetaceae bacterium
CTTTTCCACATCGCCGGCGAGCTCGTTGATGTTGAGCGGCGGGCGCCCCTTGCGCGGCAGCTTTTGCCCCGGCTGAACGCGGTCGCGCGCGCTGCCCAGCTTCAGCACGACGCGGTTGCCGCCGAACCCGAAGATGCTGCCCATCTGCACTTCGGCGACGGTGTCCACCGGGATCGAAATCCTGTCGACGTAGTTCTGGTCGATCACGAAGGCGACTTCGACTTCGACCTTCGATCCGCCGCCGGTGGTGGTGACGGGCAGGGTGTTGATCCCCACCACCTCGCCGACTTTCTGGCCGGCGACAATCACCTGCGCGTTGCTGCCCAGCCCTCCGACGTCGTCGAACGAAACGGTGTAGCGCGCGCCCTCGGTCCCCAGCGAGATGTCCTGCAGGTACGCCACAATCGCGATGAACCCCGCGATCACGGCAATTGCGAACGCGCCGGTGATCAGGTCTGAGCGGCCTTTCTTGCGTGCCATGGTCAATCTCCCTTGTCGGCGTCCGGGTCGCCGCCCGGAAGCGGATGCTCACCATTGAAGTAGCGCCGCGACTTGCGCCAGTTAGGCATATCGCCGAACTGTGCGGGGTCGGCGCGGGCTACCTCCATTGACGCGCGCAGACGCGCCGCGAACTTCCGCAGCTCCACGCCCAGCTTGTCCAGCCCAGCCGTTTCAAGCTGCGCGCGATTGTCGTGGCTGGCCTTCTCGAACTCTTGAATTGAAGCTGTGAGACGCGAAAGCTCCTTGTTGATCGACTCGACCGTCTTGTCGGCGTTCGTTCCCGCGTCGTCCAGCGAAGCCAGGCTGGTGTCAATCGACTCGCGCGATTCGGCAAAGCGCTCGTTCAGCGCCTGCAACTGCTCGTGCACCTTGTCCAACTGGTCGCCGGAGCCCGCGGTGTTTTCGAGCACCGACTTGGTGCGCGTATCGACCTCTTGCAGGTTGCGGCGGATCTGGGCGATGCTGTCCTGTACGTTCTTCATGCCGCTGGGGTCATCCAGGAAGAAGTTGAATCCCGCGACGGCTTCGCTCACCTGGTCAATCATTGCCTTGACCTTTACCACGTCGCCGTCGCTGTCGCGGCCCTTGGTGTTCGTCCACTCGCCGCCTTCCGCGATCTCGCCCGGGTCGTCGCCCGGTGTGATCACCAGTTGCGGGCGCCGAAACATGCGTGGCACCGTCACCTCGATGCGGCTGTCGGTGGCGATGCGCTCGTCTTCAAGCCACTTTGAGCCCGTGCCCGGCGCGATCAGGAACTCCACGCGGTTCATCGGCTTGTCGTCGCGAATCACAATCTCGACGGCGGTTACGATGCCCGCGCGGCGGCCCTTGATGCGCACGGCGTCGCCCGGCTCGATGCCGCCGGCGTCTTCGAAGAACGCGACGTACTTGCGCCCGGATTCGGGGCGCTTGCTTTCGGGAATCAGGATGCCGATCAGGAACACCACGACGACCACGATGATCGCGCCCGCGATAACGCCGGTGATCAGGTTAAGCTTGCGTTCGGTCATGGTTTGACCTCCCGCGTCAGGCGCTCTGTGCGGCGCGAGCCACCCAGCAGCCGGTCTGACAGCTCCGCAAGCTGGCGCGGCGCGTTGATTGGGCCCTCGGGATCGCCGTGGATGAACTGCTTGACCAACGGATCGGTCGACTTGCGCAGCGCCTCAGGCGTGCCGCGAAACACGAAGCGCCCCTTAAAGAGCATCATGGCTTCATCGGCGATGCGGAAGATGCTGGGCATCTCGTGCGTGATGACCACCGACGTGATGCCGAGCTTGTTGGTCAGGTCCATGATCAGCTTGTCGATCACGCCGATCATCACGGGATCAAGCCCCGCACTGGGCTCATCATAGAAGACG
>CAZNBU010000118.1:0-9120 GCA_964571035.1 uncultured Planctomycetaceae bacterium
CGGCGCGCAGGTTCAGGTTGTCGGCGGCTTGCCGTGTGCGCTGGATGTGCAGGCGCAGGCCTTCAATGCGGGCGTTGAGCAGCTCCGGCTCGCCGGCTTGCGCGAGGGCCACCTCGATTTCGGTCTTGAGGCCTTCGGTGTCGGTGCCATTGCGCAGCGCGGGCGGCGCTTCGAACTCGTCCACGTCGTTGTAGATCGCCAGCAGCATCGCGGTGTGCTGATCCGCGGTTTCGCTGTGGGTCAGGGCCCGGGCCGCCGTGGCACGCAGGTCGTTCATGACCGTGAGTGCCGCGTTCAGGCGTGGCTGGGTGACGTTGCCGAGCTCGCGCTGCAGCTTGTCGGTCAGCTTGCCGTGCGCGTAGTAGCTCAGCGCCACGCGCAGCGCGGGCTGGCTTTCGACCAGCAGGCGCCATGTGGGCGAGAACATGCGTGTCGGCTCAATGCCTTCTTCAATGCGCTGCTCTGCGGCCATGTACAGCGGGTCGCGGAACGTTTCGCTGGCTGTGATCAGCGCCAGCAACTCGCGATCCAGCCCCGGCGCGTCGTGGCGGCGCAGCTCGTCGAACTGGCCGAAGAACTTGCCCGGCTTGACGTAGGCGTCCACCAGCATGCGCGCGACGTCGCGGCGCATGCGGAACGCGCGGAAGTCGTCCCACGCGGGGCGCTGCCCGGCGCTCAGCTCGTTGGTGTCGAGCCGCATGTCGTCTACGGGCAGCGAAAGCAGGTAGGTCTGCGCGCTGCCGGAGAGGCGGGTGTCTCCATCGCTAAGCGCGGCGGCGGCTTGGATCAGCAGCGCGTTGTCGGCACGCGTGCGGGCCGCCATGAACAGCCCGGCGCGTTCGTTGGCGTCGATGAGCTTGTAGGCGACGCGCAGGTCGGCGCCAATGTTGCCCTTCCATGCGGCAATGCGCTCAATGGCGTCGGCGCGCTGCCAGGCTTCGGGTGCCGAAAGGCGGTAGATCTCGCGCATCAGGGCGCGGTCCTGCGCGGCGACGATGGTGCCGAACAGGGCGACAACGGAAAATAGTGTCAGCAAGCGGGGGATGGAATATGACATTTTGCAACCTCCTGCCTGACGGGTCCGGGACCCTTCAAGCGCTTCCCCCGCCTTTATAATGGGCCTTGGCGGGGCAGGATTCCAGTGAAATCCGATTGTTAAGCGGGTTCCAGCGGATCGAGGCTACGGAGGCGGCTTCTCTGGCTCAGTCTAGATCAACGTAAGATTCGTGGCTGCGTCAAAGCGATTTCACCTATTTTATTAATCGGCATATTATATCAGTAGGTTTAAGACAAATCAGCGGATCGGTGAAAACTCAACCCAAATGGGGACTTATGGCGGAAAATCTGTGGATTGAACAGATCGCCACTGCCTGAATTTTGCGCTCTTGCAACAGGTTTTGAGGGCTACTTCATCGCGTCGATCGCAGCCAGCACCAGCGCATGCGTGGCAGCCGGAGCGCGCACCAGCACGCGGTTGCCCGGAAGGGCCACCACATGGGCGCGAGAGGTGTCGCGGTTCACGATTTTGACGTCGTTGTCGGGGTAGGTGACGGTTGTGGTGCCGCTGTCGAACAGCTCGCGCAGCAGCCCCGCGGCTTGCTGCGCCTGGACGGACGCGGGGACGGTGTAGCTGCGCACCATCTCAGTCCCCTGTCCGCCGCCCGGAACATCCACGGTGTTCACGATTGCCAGCAGCTTGCGGACGTGCCAAGCCGGGCCGGTAACCAGGAGTTGCTTACCATGGACGCCGGCCATTCCCCCGTTGCGTCCCATCGTCAGGTTGACCGCGTCGCGGACGGTCTGCTCGTTCGCGTGTATCAGCTCGCGCGAAACCGTTACCCACTCGCCCGAAGGCATGGTTGCAACCTCGGCGGCGCTTACAAACGGCGCATATCGTGTTGCCTCACCGATACTGGCAAGGACACCATTGCCCTGCGAAAGCCCGACTACCGCGAGCGAAACCGACTCCAACAGCTCGTTCGAGAAGCTAAGCAGTTCTTCGTTGGGGATGGTCACACCGCTCTCCGGCGCGACGTAGGGGACGGAGCCGCGGCTGGAGCTGTTAGAAGAACCTGTGTAGTTGATGCGTTTGCCCAGCGCCGAAGACAAACCGCCGACCAGGTCTTCTACTTTCACACTGCCGCGCCCGACAACCTGCCACGCGATCTTGCCGTCCTGCTGCACGACATCGAACGGCAGATAGCTGCGCCCGCCGCCGATTGGCAGACGCGCCACCGGCTTGTCGCCTTCCTGCGCGGAGGTGACGGTAAGTGCAGCCAGAATAAGCAATGCGGCAGCGAAGATTCGTGTCATGGCAAACTCCGGTCGGGGCCCGTCTTTGGTACGAACGCAGGCGCGGCAAGTTGGGCAAAACGCAAAGCGGTGAACCAAATGCCGCGCGCGCCGTTTGTGGTAGTGCCAGGGCATAAAGCACCCTTCCCGGGGACAGCGTCCGAGGCTTCAAGGACGTGCCATGGCAAACCATGACGGGCTGATCGCCCCTGAATCAAGCTACCTGGACCAACCGCAGGCGGGTGAGCCGGACGAGGCACTGCAGACACTGCAAAGCGTGCCGTGGGTGGCCATCGCGCTGGCGGCACACATCATTCTGCTGGTGCTGGCGTGGTTCATCATGCCGCCGCAGAACGTCGCACGCGCCGACACGGTGATGGCGTTCAATGCACGAGAACTTGCGCCGCCGCCACCGCCGTTGCAGCCGCCAGAAACGCCTAGCGATTTTCCCGCAGAGGAGGAACCTGTACAGCAACCAACCGAAGACGCTCGCATGCCAGACGCTGAGGACGATCACGCAGAGGATCCAACGGAACAACCAAACAGGGACCTCGCTGAAAACCCCAACCCGGAGAAGAGCCAAGCCGAGTCACCTCACCCCGATCGCACGAATTCGAATTCGAGTGTCGGTCTTGCCGGCGGCCCGGGTGGAGGCGGAGGGCCGGGCGGCAATGGTGGCCTATTTCCAGGGCGATCGAGAGGCCCTGGTGGCAAACGCATCGTCGACCCCCCCATCCCCGCGCTGAACTGGCTTGCTGACCACCAGAACCCGGAGGGGTATTGGAGTGCCACAACGTTCGGCGCTGACTCCACCCGCACCGGCGCGAAGCGCACACACAACATCGAGTTCGTGTCGCCCGGCGACGCCTCCGGCGACAAGGGGTGGGAGATGTCCGTCGATGTGGGCCTGACCGGGCTCGCGATTCTCGCATTCACCACAGCCGGCCACGACCACCAATCCGGCCCCTACAGGCACCACCTGCGCCGCGCGGTGACCTGGCTTCGCAGGATTCAGCAGCCCGACGGATGCTACGGCGAGCGGTCGGACGATCACTGGGCCTACAACCACGCGATCTGCACGATGGCAATGGCGGAGGTGTACGGGCTGTCGATGCACAACGTGCTCAAGATCGATGTGCAACGGGCCGTTGAGTTCATCGTGCGTTCGCAGAACGTCGGCATGGGGTGGCGCTATGACGTCGCCGGCGGCACCAACGACAGCTCGGTCACCGGGTGGATGGTGCTCGCGCTGCACACCGCCGAGTACGTCGGCATCGAGTTCGACAAAAAGCAGGTCTACGACGGCGCAGCCAAGTGGTACGAAACCGTCACGGTCGACGTCGACGGGTACGCACGCTGCGGGTACGACACACCGGGCAGCCTGTGCTCCCGCCTACGCAGCGCATCCGACGTGTACGACAACACGCCCAGCATGGACGCGATTTACATCATGAGCATGGTGTTCATGGGCAAGTCGGAAGTGAAAGACAAACGCGTCCGCGACATGGCCAACGCGTGCGCGCAGAACCCGCCCGAGTGGACGCACAGCAAGCTCGACTTCTACTACTGGTACTACGCCAGCCTCGCGCTGTACCAGGTCGGCGGGTCCACGTGGGATCGCTGGGAAGCCCAGATGAAGAAAGTGCTGCTGGGCAATCAGCGCGGGTTTCATCCTGAAGATGTAAAGAACGGGCTGACATCGCCCGAGCTGCTCGACGAGCACGGAAGCTGGGACGCGGTGGATGCCTGGAGCGCATGCGGCGGCCGCGTCTACAGCACGGCGATGGGCGTGCTGATTTTGGAATCACTGTTCCGCTACGAGCGGCTGACCAAAGGAAAGTAGTTGCAGGCAGCAGCGGGCCCGGGATGAAACCCGGGCCCGCGTGTTTTGAAACATCCGGGACCGCCCTGACGTTTGTATGATGTGGGCGATTGGCGCAGCCGGCAAATCTCCGCTATACTGGTTGCGATCCCGGAGCCGTGACGTGGACGCAGAGAACTTCACACTCGACACACTCATCCGCAGCATGAAGGACCTGCGCACCATGCAACTGGGTGACCAGGTAAAGCAGGCCCTTGAGGGGGCCAAGCTTGGTGTGGACCCGTCGTCGCTGGCGGACCTGATCAAGGAAATCGAAACCGACATTGAGGAGCACATCGAGCGGCTTGAGCGCATGCAGACGGTGATGACCACCGAAGAACAGGCGCACCCGGAGCAGATGGATGAACTGCGCCGCCGCGAAGTCGCTTTCAAGTCAGGTTGCGACCTTGAAGAAGTCGAAAGCCTGTGCGACGCGTTCTCACGCGCCCGGGAAATCCTCGCCGGGTTAAAGCAGAAGGGCAGTGGCGCAATCGACGTGAAGCTGCTTTTCAGCAACCTGCCGGGGCTGTCCGGCATGCAGCTTGACGGCGAAGGGCCAAGCCAGCTGCTGCGCGGGATATTGGACGGAACGTTTGTGCCATCGCCGCAGTCCGAAACCGAAGACGTTGTCGTCCGGCCCGAAGACCTTGAGCAGCAGTTTGACCTGTCCCGCACCGCCGCCCCCAAGAACCGCCTGCCCCGCGACTGGAAACCCTAGGCGATTTTGGATTGCCGATTTTGGATTTTGGATTGAACGGCCAACGCGCGGTAATCTTCTGCATCTTGGCTAGTCGACCCACTTAGTCGTCGTCAGCAGGGAGCTCACGTAGAGCAAGAACGCTAGAGCGGCAACAACGTACGCCATCGCGGCGCCAACGCAGGCCTTCCAGAAGGTGTTCCAAGCTTGCGATTGCATGACCGATCCAGGGTATTCAGACAGTGGGAGTCCAAGCGGGCATCCTTCCTATCGGCTTGTCACCAATCCAAAATCCAAAATCCAAAATCGGCAATCCATCAACTCGTCCCCTTGCGCCGGAACTGCGCTCCCGCTACCCTTTCGCGCCCTGATCGCCGGATGGACCGGCGTGAAGGCAATTGGGTCCGGCCCGGTGGGCAGGAACTGATGAGCAGCGCTGGAGGCTTGGTACATGGTCAAGATTCGGCTCTCCCGGACGGGGCGCAAGCACTATCACGTGTTCCGCATTGTCGCCGCGGAGAACAACAGCCCGCGCGACGGGCGCTTCATCGAGGTGCTGGGCAGCTACAACCCCAACATCAAGGCGGACGCGGAAAAGGTCCAACTCAATCGCGAGCGCGTAGAGCACTGGCTTGGCAAGGGCGCACAGCCGTCCGACACCGTGTGGCAGTTGCTCCGCAAGCAGGGCATCAACAAGAAGGGCGCGCGCGACATCCGCAAGAAGGCCGGCGCGTCGGCTTGAACGCGACAGGCGTGGAATCAAACCCAAGGTACAGAGCGCGGATGCGCCCTGTACTTTGTTCTTTCTACGGGGCGCTGGTTCTGTGGGCGCTGATGCTCTCAGGGTGCTTTCAACCCTCGGCCCGCGACCAGCAGCGCGATGAAGCGGCAAAGGAAGGGACCGTGCTGCTGCAACCACCCGCCCGCCGCCCGGTAGACGCCCGGCAAGCCGCCGAGGATGATCCCGCCCCGCCACAGTTGTCGGAGGATGTGCGCCGCCTGTCGTCGGAAGATCCTCTGGAGCCCATCCAGGCCAACAACCGCCTGCGGGCCGCCGGTGAGCGCGGGGTGCTGGCGGTCGCGGAGTTCATCCGCAATGCCGAAGAGCAGGAGCTTGCGCTGGCGGAGGCGGTGCGTTTTCTTGAGGACATCGAGTTGAAGGATTTTGCACCGGAGGCGAACGAAACCGTGCGCGCAAGCCTTGCCGATCTGCTGAAACACCCATCGCCGGCGGTGCGCGAGCGCGCGGCGCGGGCGTTGCAGATTCACGGGCCCGGGACGCGCCGCACCGAATTTGTGCAGGCGATCGCCGATGCCCACCGCGAAGTGCGCTGGGCCGTGGTGCGCCGCTACAAGGATCACCCGCAGGAGTTGCAGCGCGCCCAGCGCGAGATCCTGATCGGGTTGCTGTCGGTGCGGCCGGTGCAGGAGTTTGTCGGGTACGACGTGAACGCCGACAAGGTATTGTCGCGCGCGGAGTACCCGGGCAGCGACGCGGCGTTTGCCGGCATGGATGCAGACGGCGACGGCAGCATCACCGAGCAGGAATGGTCTGCCGGCTCGCCGTCTTTTGTGCGGGCTGACGTGTGCGCGCTGCTGAGCTGGCTGCACTCCAAGCGCAGCCCGACAGAAACGCCGATCCGGTACAACCCGTACGCGCCCGCGCTTGAGCAGCAGGACGCGGTGACAAAATGGAACGAGTGGAGCGGCAGGCTCCAGGACTGAGCACGAGGACGAGAAATGGCGACGTTACGCGAGTTTCAAGGCAAAGCGAAGAAGATGTTCGTGAAGTGGAAGAAGGAGTACGCCAAGGTCACGGACAAAGACCGGCGCAGCCCCGTCTCGCACCTGTGCATGACGATCCTGATGCGCAACAACAGTATCACCAACGCCCACAAGGCCGAGCAGGCGCTGCGGGCGCGCTTCATTGACTGGAACGAAATCCGCGTAAGCCCCGTCGCCGAGGTGGTCGAGGTGCTGGAAGACGTCGGCACCCCGCACGCCGAGCAGAAGGCCTATGCCCTGCGCCGCTTTTTGCGCGACGTGTTCAGCAAATTCACCAAGACCAACCTGTACTTCGACCTGATGGACATCCCCGAGGTCATCCCCGAGCCCGAGCCGGGCGAGAAGCCGGAGCAGAGCTCAAGCTCGGACGATGACGACGATGAGGATGACGGCATGGTCACCCGCGAGTCGGGCCTGCCGCCGCACCCGGAAGTTCCGGGCTATGTGGACATGAACAAGATCATTGAGCAGCCGATGCCGCTGGACGGCAAGCTGATCACCGAAAAGAACAGCTCGTCGGTGTGCAGCATCGCGTGGGACGACGCCGAGCGCGCGCCGTTCAACATCATGCTGCGCGTGGCGCAAGCGGAGAAGTTCATCGAAACCGGCATCGATGGGCCCGAGGCGCTGGCGCGGCTGCGCCAGATCGCGCCGGAAAAGGAGCGCGACCAGTTCGCGTACTACTCGATCCTGCACGCCGAGAACAACTGGCCAAAGATCAGCAAGGAATCCCACAAGGCCCGCAAGAAGGTGAAGGCCAAGTAGGGCGGTGGTCCTGCTTCACGCTGATCTGCGCTTCTGTCGCCCGCTCAGGCGGGCTTTGAGGCCGGGGGCGGTCAAACCCAGGGCTGCGTCGCGCATTCTGCGCTCCTTGCCCTGGGCTAGGATCTTGCGGCCGCTACGCGGCCTGACTGCAATTGAGCCCGCGTAGCGGGCGCCAGATTGTAGCCCGGGGTGACGAAGGCGCGGAGCGCTGAGGAACCCCGGGATCGCCCGCAAACACGACCCGAGCCCGCGTAAGCGGGCGACACAAGCATAGGCCTGCTATGACCGCACCACTGCGTACTGCATCCATGCGATGCCGCTGGGGAAGATGCGGTGCGCAGTCAGCTTCAGCACGCGGCGCGGCCCGGGCGTGGGCAGCATCGGCACGCCGCCGCCAAGCACCACGGGCATGATCGCGGGCTCGATCGTGTCCAGACAGTCGGCTTCAAGCAGCGCCCGTGCCAGCGAGCCGCCGCCGAAGGCCCAGATGTCCTTGCCCGGCTGCTTGCGCAAGTCGGCAATGAGACCGGCTGGATCGCCCGGCACGATTGTTACGCCGGGATGATCTTCCTGCTTCAACGTGCGCGAGAAGACGTACACCTTCTTGCCCCAGAAACCCTCCGAGCCTCGCTTGATGGCGTCCTCGTAAGTCAGGCGCCCCATGATCAGCGTGTCCACCTGGTTAAACACCTCTTCCAGCAGCGGGTTGACGCTGGTGTCTTCCACAATCCAATCAATCTCGCCGTTGGGGCCCGCGATGTACCCGTCGAGGGTGCAGGCATACTGGTAACGAACTTTGCGCATGGCTCCTCCGATGCCGACGATATCACCCGGCGCGACACAACCGCTTACCGATTGTCCTATCCTGCCTGATGCGCTACAACGCGCCCCGCGCATAGGGAACTGACATGTCGATCTTCGTCTCCAAGGCTACACGGGTCATCTGCCAGGGCATCACCGGCAACCACGGCGCGTTTCACTCCGCGCGCTGCATTGAATACGGCACCAACTTTGTCGGCGGCGTAACGCCCGGCAAGGGCGGGCAGGTGTTCGACAAGGACCCCGCCGGCAACGCCATCCAGCGGCCCGACGGCAGCAAGGCCGAGATCCCGGTCTTCAACACCGTCGCCGACGCCATGGACAAAGTGGGCGTGGACGCATCCATGGTGTTCGTGCCGCCGGCGCTGGCTGCCGACGCGATTCTCGAAGCCGCCGACGCGGGCGTGCGCCTCGTGTGCTGCATCACCGAGGGCATCCCGGTGATGGACATGGTGCGCGTGAAGAAGGTACTGACCGAGCGATACCCGAACACGAGGCTGATCGGCCCGAACTGCCCGGGCGTGATCACGCCGGGCGAGTGCAAGATCGGCATCATGCCCGGCCACATCCACCGCGCCGGGCGCATCGGCATCGTAAGCCGCAGCGGGACTCTCACGTATGAAGCGGTGCACCAGGTAACGCAAGCCGGCATGGGCCAGAGCACCTGCGTCGGCATCGGCGGCGACCCGGTGAACGGCACCAACTTCATTGATTGCCTTGAAGCGTTCAATGCAGATCCCGACACCGACGCGGTGATTCTGATCGGCGAGATCGGCGGCAACGCCGAGGAGATGGCTGCCCGCTGGATCGGCGACCACATGCACAAGCCGGTGGCAGCGTTCATCGCGGGCCGCACGGCGCCGCCCGGCAAGCGCATGGGCCACGCCGGAGCCATCATCTC
>CAZNBU010000119.1:0-8973 GCA_964571035.1 uncultured Planctomycetaceae bacterium
CGGCAGCACCGTGCCGAAGTTTTCGAGCTGCGCGATTTCGTTGTTCAGGTACCAGTTGGAGACCTGCTCGCCGCGGCCGATGGCGCCCAAGCCACCGTACGGCTCAAGCAACTCGTCCACCTGGCGGATCACTTCGGGCTCGCTGGCGTCGGGCGCGAGCGAGAGCGACAGGTCGTTGAATGCGCCGTCCATGTCGTAGGCGGCGGCTAGTTCTTTCTCGCCCATCCAGAACACGCCGTAGCGTTTGTCGTCGGGGATGAACCCGCCGCTGGGCAGCGAGTAGACGTACTCGGGCGACAGCACCACGGCGCAGATGGTGAGAGTGCGGCGGCGGCCGTTGATCACCGCGGTGACCGTATCGCCCGGGTGAAACTTGTGGGCGATGCAGAAGGCCTCGTTGGCGGCGACCTCGCCCGGCTGCGGCGGCAGCGTGCCCTCGCGCACGAACAGGTCATTGAGCGGCGGCGCGCCCGACTCGGGGTATGAAATCAGGTTGCCGACTGCGGGCTCATCGAGGCCGGGTACGTCAAGCGTGACGCCCAGCGTGACGCGTTGCTGCGTGTGCTGCACACCCGGGATCGCGCGGATGTCTTCCAGCAGAGACTCAGGCGCGCGCTTGCACGCGGCGAACACGTCGCCAAAGCGGTAGCGGTTGTAGTAGGTGGATTGCGTAAGCCGCAGCGAATCCAGCACCGCAAGCTGCGACACGTACATCGCCACGCCGGCTGCGATCACAGCCGCAATTGCGAACGCCTGGCCCTTCATGCGCCAGAGGTCGCGGAGGAGTTTGCGGTCAACGGCGGCAATCATGGGCGATTTTGGATTTTCGTTTTTGGATTTTGGATTGCCGCACGGCGCTGAATCCAAAATCCAAAATCGAAAATCTAAAATCTTGCGCCGCTTCGCCGCACGCCAATCCGCCTACCATGAAAGCTCCTTCGGCTTCTTCTTTGTCGCGTTGCTTTCCACGCTCGCGATCTTGCCGTCCGCCATCTGCATCACTCGGTCCGCCATGCCGGCGATGGCGGCGTTGTGCGTGATCACGGCTGTGGACGTGCCTAGCTCGCGGTTCACGCGCTCGATGGCTTCGAGTACCAGCACGCCCGTTGTGATGTCGAGCGCGCCGGTTGGCTCGTCGCACAGCAACACCTCGGGACTCTTGGCGATGGCGCGCGCGATGGCTACGCGCTGCTGCTGCCCGCCCGAAAGCTGCGACGGAAAGTGATCCATACGGTCGGTCAAGCCGACGATCTCGAGTGCTTCTTCCGGCTTCATCGGCTTGTCGGCGATCTCGGTGACCAGCGCGACGTTCTCGCGTGCGGTCAGGCTTGGGATCAGGTTGTAGAACTGGAAGACGAACCCGACGTGGTGGCGGCGGTACTCGGTGAGTTCGCGCTCGCCCGCGCCGGTCAGCTTCTTGTCGCGGTAGCGCACGTCGCCGGCTGTGGGCGTGTCCAGCCCGCCCAGGATGTTGAGCAGCGTGGACTTGCCGCTGCCGGACGGGCCGAGCAGCACGACGAACTCGCCCTGGTAGAGGTCCATGTCCACGCCGCGCAGCGCGTGCACGTCCACCTCGCCCATGTGGTAGACCTTGGTGAGCCCGCGCGCGTGGAACACGGCTTCGCGCGAACTCTCGTCCAGCACCACGATCTCGTCTTTCTCGTCCCGGCTCATTGGCCCTTCACGCGCCTGCGGATCGCTTCTTCGTCAATATCCTGCTCGCCCCACAACGTACGCCCGTCCATGCCGCCCGCCACCGTGATCACCTCGCCCGTGATGTGCCGCGAAGCCGCGGGGCTGCTGAGCACCACAACCGCGCGCGCGATGTCGTCGGCGCGCGCGAGCTGGCGCAGCGGCATCGTACGCACAATGCGCGCGATGTTGCCCGGCTCATCGAGCGCGGGCCGCGCCATCTCGGTCACCGTCCAACCCGGCTCAACCATGTTCACGCGCGCGAATGGGTCGATGTGCACGATGTCGGTCTTGAGCGAGCGCACGAGCCCGTAAAGCCCCGCCTTGGAAGCTGCGTAGTCGCAGTGCCCCGGCTCACCGAAGCGCCCGGCGGTGGAGCCTATGAACGTCAGCGCTGCGCCGTGGCCGTCGCTGCGCGCACCGCCACTCGCCAGCACCTCCATGAACGCCTTGGCTGTCCACGCGCACCCGAGCAGGTTGATGCGCAGCGTCTGCTCGAAGCGCTCGGCGCTCATCTGGTCCAGCCGCTCATTCGGCGGCGGCCAGCGCCCGGCGTTGCCAACACAGGCATCCAGGCGACCAAACTTCTCGACGCCGGCTTTGCACGTCGCCTGCATGTCCGCCAGCCGCGTAACGTCAGCTTTGACCGTCAGGGTTTGCACCGCAAACGGCTGCTCTTTCACCCACTGCACAAGACGGTCGTGATTGCTGTGGCCGGTCAGCACCAGGTTGCAACCTTCGGCGCCGAAGGCACGCGCGAGCGCGCGGCCGATGCCGCCGGAGGCCCCGGTGATCAGCACGGTCTTGCCGGCGAGTTGCAGGTCCATTACTCGGCTTTCGGCTGAATGCGGTAGATGACGCCCTGCTGGTGCGCGCAGACGTAGAGCTCGCCGTCGGCGTCCACGCCGAAGCTGGACGGAAAGGTTCGGCGGCTGTGCAGCAGCATCTGGTTGCTGAGCAGCTTGCGCTCTTTCGCGTCATAGCGCAGGCCCCAGTAGCGCCCGGAGCCGTAGTCGGCATAGAAGTAGACGCCCTTGAGCGACTCGTGCTTCTTGCCGCGGTACACCCACCCGCCGGTGACGCTGATGCCCTTGTCGCGCGGGTAGTCGATTACCGGGTCGATCATGCCTTCCTTGACTTCCTGCTCGCGGAAGTCGTGGCTGCCTTCGCGCGCGCGCCAACCGTAGTTGCCGCCCTTTTCGATGATGTCGATTTCTTCCCACGCGTTCTGGCCGACGTCGCCGCCCCACAGCAACCCGGTCTCGGCATCAAACGACATGCGCCACAGGTTGCGCAGGCCGTAGGCCCAGATCTCGGGCCGCGCGTCTTGGCCGACGAACGGGTTGTCCTTGGGTACCGCGTAAGGCTTGCCCTCGTCTTTGCGATCGACGTCGATACGCAGCAGCTTGCCCAGGAGTGACTTCAGGTTCTGCGACACGTTGCGCGGGTCCGCGGCCGCGCCGCCGTCGCCGAAGGTTATGTACAGAAAGCCGTCGGCGCCGAAGTGCAGGTCGCACCCGTTGTGATTGCCCCACGGCTGCTCGACCTCAAGCAGAATCTCTTCGGTGTCCAGCGCCACAGTGCCCGATTCGCCGACCTTGAACCGCGACAGCACGCCGCGCCGAGGTTTACGCTCGTCCTTCAACTGCGAGTAGTTCACGTAGATGAACCCGTTTTCCTTGAACTTCGGGTGAAACGCGAGCGCGAGCAGGCCTTCCTCATTGTGGCGGTCGCGGCGCGAGGGCACGCGCTCGGACAGGTCCAGAAACAGTGTGCGATCCTTGGCTGCCGCGTCGTTCTTGAAGCGCCAGATGCGGCCGTCCTGCTCGATGACGTAAACGTTGCCGCTGCCGTCGCCGGCGTGGCCGAACCACAGCGGCAATTCGAACTTCAACTCGGGGAACGCGTTGACCAGCTCAATCGCCGGTACGGGCCCGGCTTCGGGGTCATCGGCGCCGGTCAACTGATCAACCCACGCGCCGGGGTTCAGCTTCACAAGCCAACTGCCGCCTGCAGCCGCAACCGCAGCCAGAAGCACAACACCAAGGATAATCCGCATACGTTTGTCCTTGCCAGCCATGGCCGCAGCATAGCAGCCATGGATGCGGATTCACCTTGCCGATCCTCGACGCCACCAGGGCTGGCAATACGACCGCCCCGGCACCAGCCCTTTCGCAAGACCTGCACGGTTGGATCGTGGCCAGCCCAACCCGTCAGTCGCCCGCTGTCTGAAAATGATTGTTCAGGTCTTGCAGTGCCTTCGCCAACGCGTCGTCGCTTCGATTCCGCACGTTCACGAACGTCAGCGTTTCGCAGCGCCGAAGCACCTGTACGTGCTCGGCTGAGACGAAGCGGCTGTCCACGTACACCCCCCTCAGCCGCGGCAGGTCAGCAAACGCCTTGAACGCCGCAGCGGCGGGAAACTCGTGCTCGTCGAGATCAATGTTGATTGACTCGAGTGACCGCAAAAGCGCGATCGCCGATGCAGCCTCATCATCCTTAAGCGTCAGTCTCCCAAGGCGCAGAGACTTCAGCGCCGGAACTCGGGCCAAACTATTGACAGCGTCGGCAGACAGCCCCGAGTCACGCGTTCTCATTTCGATTGAGAGACCTCGAAGGTTCGACAAGGCAGCCAAATGCTCCAGATCAGCCGCCTTGGGTTCATCCATAAGCTCAACATGCAGCAACTCCAGTTGTTTCATCGTGCCGACTTTTTCCAGCACCTTTGGGGTGAACACACGAAGCAGGGTATCAAGGTGAAGCTCCCTCAACGATTCGAGCTTGGTGAACGGATCAATCCATTGCGACGGTGCTTGCTTGACCAGGTCGAGTTCCGATTCGGCGCCGTCCGCGTCGTAGCGAGTGTTATCAAACAGCCTGACCACCTGAAGCTTCGACAACGTACCCAGCGGTGACAAGTCGTCGGGCCAGTTGCCGGCATGGAATTCAAGATGGACCAGATTGATGTACGACCCCAACTCTTTGAGCACGTTCTGGGTAAGCGGGAACTGGCTGGTGCGACAAATCAGCTTCTGAATGGAGAGTCTGCTCGCATGGGCAACAAGGGCGGGGCCAAACGCCCTGGCGCCACCGGACAGGGTACCGATACGCAGTTCCTGCAACGCGCCGCCCGAGCCGAACGAGAACATCCGTTCGACCTCAAGAAAGTTGATTGCAATGGTGCGCAGACTTGGGCCGGCAAAGACCTTCGGGATGTCCTCCGATGGCGCCTCCGGCAACGAGTAGACCGACAGAGCCTCCAACACCGACAGGTCGGAATCTTTCAATAGCGCACCAACGTCATTGTCGAAGTGATGCACCGCCAACACCCTCAACTGGCGGCAGCTCTTCAGGGATTCGAGCCAAGGCGCCGGAAAGTCGACCAAGCAGGTTTCGACATCCGGGATGCTCCACTTGCCGGAAGGCGGAGAGCACAGGTGAAGCTTGCGGAGGTTCTTCAGCGTCAGGTCCATGCTGAACTGTTCGCCGTTGTTCCTCATCGTCAGCCACTGCAGGTTTTTCTGCTGAGTGATGAACTGCTTCACGGCATCCAGCACCGCTTCACTAAACCCATGGATGTGAATGCTCAGCGCCTCCAGCCCCTTCAACTTGAGCAGTTCTGTCGTGTTCACAGGCAAAGCAGTATCGGAGCGGTCCGGCCCGATAGAAGCACCCAGGGCGAGCCCCTTCAGCTTGCGACACTTGGAGATTCCCGCCAGCGCGTCACCGTAGAACCCCAGCGGTACGCTGAGATGTTGCAGGTTCCGGAATTCGAAGATGTCGGGCATGATTTGCTCGACACCTTTCGTCGCACTCAGTTGGAGCTCCTCGAGCGTCTTGAGTTTGGTGAGATGTTTGAAGTACTGGGCCTCGATTCTCGGGACGCGCAGCACTTTCAGTTTCCGAAGCTTCTGGAGGTGCTGCAGAAATGCACCCCGCACAGTGCTGTCTGCAGGGTGCCGACCCACTTGCAGTGCCTCCAGGTTCTTGAATCGCGAGAGTCCAGCCAGATCGCGGTCTAGCATTGCGTAGCAGTGAATCGCCTTTGTTGATTCGGGCAGTTCAGCGAGTTGGGCAGGGGTGGTGACCTTCACATACTCATAGCTCAGGCATCCAGCGGGATAATCCACGAACTCGGTGGTCGCGACGTCAAGGTCGGTTGCAACATCCAACGCGAAGGCCGCATTGGGAAAGGTCGCTATAAAGATCAAAATCAGCAACAGCCATCGCATGGTGCGCCTCCAGAGGTCGCGGCTGGAGTCTAGCCGCCCCGAAACCGCGAGAAACCTCATTTTTCAGACCGACTATGCCGCCGAAGCGGGGACGGGCGCGGCGTCCTTGGATTCGAGGTGATCCACGACGGCGGCGCCGATGCTGTCGCCGTGTACGTTTACGGCTGTGCGGAAGCGGTCGAGGAACCAGTCCACCGCGAGGATCAGGCTGGCCTCCGAGGGCGGGATGCCGACCGCCGTCAGCACAATCGCCATCATCACCAGGCCGGCTTCGGGGATACCGGCTGCGCCGATGGCGGCAAGCGTCGCCGTGAAAAAGATGACGATCATCTGGCCGACGTTGAGGTCCAGGCCAAGGCTCTGCGCGATGAAGATGACGGCGACCGCCTCATACAGCGCGGTCCCGTCCATGTTGATCGTAGCGCCCAGCGGCAGCACGAACCCGCTGGTGCGGTCGCTGATCTTGTTGTTGGTCTTGGTGCACTCGATGGTGATCGGCAGTGTCGCGCTGCTGCTGGCTGTACTGAAGGCGGTGAGCAATGCCTGCCCCATCCCCAGCACGTAGCGAAACGGGTTGCGCCGCGTGAACAACCAGTAGATCAGCGGCAGCGTGATCACCGCGTGAATAGCCAGCCCGCCGATCACGGTGCCGATGTACTTGCCCAGCGCGGGGATTTCGTCGGTGAAAAAGCTGTCGCCCGCGCGGCCCATGCGCGCCATCAGCAGGCTTGCGATGCCGATGGGCGCGTACCAGACCACGAGGTGGACGATCTTCATGATCGCCTCGTTGAAGCTCTCGAAGAAGCTGAGCACCGGCCGGCCGCGCTCGCCCATGGTCGAAAGCACCGCGCCCAGCACGATGCTGAATATGATCAACCCCAGCACGTTCATGTTGACGGCGGCTTCGACCAGATTGGGCGGGAACATACCGCGCACTACCTCGAGCATCGCCTCCAGCGCGCCCTTGGGGTTCTGCAGCGACTGCGGAAGTTCCGCGACATTGCGCTGCACCTCGCCCAGGTCTTTGCCCGGCATGATCACGTTGACCAGGATGATGCCGGTAAGCACCGACAGCCCGGTCGTGACCGCGTAATAGCCGATGGTGCGGCCGCCGATGCGCCCGGCTTTGCGGATGTCGCCCAGACTCGCGACGCCCACAACCATGGTCGCCACGATCAGCGGCACTACCAGCAGCTTCAGCATTTGCATCAGCAGGTCGCCGGGAAACGCGATGAGAGTCAGCGCGGTCTCGCGCCCCGCTTTGTCTTCGGGCAGCCACCCGGGCAGGAACGCGCCCAGGATTCCGCCGACAATGACGGCGCCGGCGGTAAACGCGACCAGCGCGTTCGCGCGACGTTTCAGCCGGGCAGGATCGTCGGCCATGTCATTCCTTGCAGGGGTGCGACCAGCCTAGGGGTTGAGCCTTGCCGGTCAAGCAATTCGATCCGCGGCTGCAAGCTGACAAACTGGGGCACGCAACGTTGCCACGAGCGCGACGGCGCGACGATCTGGTCCCAAACTCGCTTGGGCTCTTTGCATTTGTCGCCTGAACGAAGGAAGTGTGGACTATTGATTGAGAGACGAGCACCCATCAACCAAGATTAGATCCGTCGCGTCCGTAGCGCTCGTTGCGCCGTCGCGTGCTGAAGTTCGAAAGACAGACCGCATTGCACCAGCATCGCGTTCCTGTGGCATGCCTTGTTGTTGGCTCTGTTTGTTGCCGTTACACTCGGCTGGGTTGTCAGTGAGAACGGATGGACCAGCGATCCAGTCTTCTGCGGCAGTTCAGCGCCGTGCGTGCCACCAGCGAGCGGCTTTGTGAGCCGCTTGCCACCGAGGATTATGTCGTGCAGCCCATGCTCGATGTCAGCCCGCCGCGCTGGCATCTCGGGCACACCACCTGGTTCTACGAAACCTTCGTGCTCGGCAGGTACGGCGACCGCTACAAGCCGTTTCACCCGCAGTACAGCTACCTGTTCAACAGCTACTACAACCTTGTCGGCGAGCGCACCGCGCGCGCGAACCGCGGGTTCATCACCCGCCCCACCGTCGCCGAGGTCTACGAATACCGCAAGGAGATCACGCAGCGCGTGACCGACTTCGTGAGCGACTGCCCCGACGACGTGCTGGAGCGCCTCGCGCCGGTGCTCGAAATCGGCATCAACCACGAGCAGCAGCACCAGGAGCTGCTGCTGACCGACATCAAGTACATCCTGTTCCAGGAGCCGCTGTACCCCGCCTACACCAAGGGCGAAGTGCCGGTGTGCGAGCCGCCTCCCTCCGGGTGGATCCGCTTCGACGGCGGTCTCGTCAACGTCGGCCACGACGGCCCGGGATTCGCGTTCGACAATGAGCGGCAGAGCCACCAGGTAATGCTGCGCCCATACAAACTCTCCAGCGCGCTGGTCAGCAACGCGCAGTACATGGAGTTCATTGAGGACAACGGGTATTCGCGCCCCGACCTGTGGCTTTCCGACGGGTGGGATTTGAAAGAGCGCGAGAAGTGGACCGCCCCGCTGTACTGGGTTGAGCGCGTAGGCGGCGGTGTGCAGCACACGCTTTACGGCCTGCGCGAAATCGACCCTAACGCGCCGGTCACGCACATCAGCTACTACGAAGCCGAAGCCTTCGCGCGCTGGGCCGGCAAGCGCCTGCCCACCGAGTTCGAATGGGAAAACGCGGCGCGCGTCTCCGGTGCGATGAATCAGCCGGGTACCATGCTTGATTTCAACGTGTTCCATCCGTGCGCCCACGCGATGATCGGCAACGTCTGGAAGTGGACGCGCAGCTCATACCTGCCCTACCCCGGCTACCGCGTCGCGCACGGCGCGCTGGGCGAGTACAACGGCAAGTTCATGGTGAACCAGATGGTGCTGCGCGGCGGCTCGATCTGCACGCCGGGCGACCACATCCGGGTGACGTACCGAAATTTCTGGCACCCGGACAAGCGTTGGCAGTTCACAGGCATCCGCCTGGCGGAAGACGCATGAGCAACCCCGGATACCACGTACTGACGCCGAGCGACCTCACAGCCGGCCACGGCCTGCGG
>CAZNBU010000120.1:0-8888 GCA_964571035.1 uncultured Planctomycetaceae bacterium
ACACGGTGAGCACCGATCCGGCGAGCGGTCCGGCGGGGCCGACGTTGTCGCGGATCTCGGCGGACTGCACACCATGGCGCGCTGGTCGGGGCCGATGCTGACCGACAGCGGCGGGTACCAGGTGTTCAGCCTCGGCGACACCAACAAGGTGACCGAGGATGGATGCACGTTTCGCAACCACCTCGACGGCCGCGAAGAGTTGCTGACGCCCGAGCGCAGCATGGAGATCCAGCACAAGCTGGGCGCCGACATCGTCATGCAACTCGACGACGTGCCGGCCCTGCCCGCCACGCCCGAGCGCGAAGCCGATACCATGCGCCGCAGCGTCCGATGGCTTGACCGCTGCATTGCGGCACTGCCCGAGCAAAGCGCGCAGGGCAAGCGGCAGCGGCTGTTCGGCATCGTACAGGGTGGTGTAACGCCCGCCCTGCGCATCGAAAGCGCCAATGAGCTGGTATCGCGCGACCTGCCGGGCTACGCCATCGGCGGGTTGAGCGTGGGGGAAACCAAGCGGCAGATGGAGGAGATTCTTGGTGTCGTCACGCCGCTGCTGCCGCGGGACAAACCTCGCTACCTGATGGGCGTGGGATTTCCGGAGGACATGCTGGCGGCGATCGGGCTTGGCGTGGACATGTTTGACTGCGTGCTGCCGACACGCTCGGCGCGCCACTCGCTGGTGTTTACACGCCACGGCCGGCTTCGCATGCGCAACGCCCGCCACGCGCGCGACACCGGACCGCTCGACCCGGAGTGCGGTTGCTACACCTGTATGAGCCACTCCCGCGGATACATCCGGCACCTGATGATGGCGGGCGAGATGCTTGGGATGACTCTTTTGACCATCCATAATCTATACTTCTATACTTCGCTGATGCGCCTGGCGCGCGAGGCGATTATGCAAGGAAGGTACGCCGCGTTCGCCGCGGAATGGATTCCGTGCGTCAGTGCAGCAGGAGAGTGAGTGAGCGTCGGGTCAACCATCCGCACCGTGCTGATTCTCGGCGGCCTCGCCGGGGGCGGGGCGTTGGGCTACATCGGCGGCAGCCAGCCGGTGCCCGAGACCGAGGCGCAGCAACAGGCGCAAGCCGCCGCGCCGGTTGTACTGAACACGGCTGCACCGCTTGATGCGCCGCACCTGCCGCTATCAAGCCCGCTGTCGCTGGAGAGCGCGTTCGGCCGCAGTGAACTCACCGGCGCGCAGATTGATCGCGTTGCAGCCAACCCGCTGCACGACCTCAGTTTTGATCGCCGCTGGGACGTGGTGCTCGAGATGCGACCGCCCAAGCCGGGTACGGAGCTGCCGCCGGAGCCGGCGTCCGATGAAGTGGCAGAGCCCGAACCCGACACAGACGTCGTCGAAGACACCTACGATTTCAAGCACCTGCCCGCGGACGCAAGAGCGCGGGCGTCGGAAGGGCTTAAGGCGCTCCACGACGGCACTGAGCTGCTGCGGCAGGGCGAGCAGGAGTTCCGCAGGCGCGGCGCCGAAGGCGCGGAGGGCCGGCAGAAGATCCGCGACGCGGCGGTGATCCTGCGCGACGCGATCACGAAGTTTGAAACGGCGCTGCGTGCTGCGCCGACCGACCGCGAATTGCTGAACCTGATCCAGGAAGCCAAGGCGAACCTGTACTTCTGCATGAAGCACGGGATGTAGGGAGTTGTCAGGTGCCGGTTGTCAGTTGTCAGCACGGCACGACACGGTCACCCGACTTGCTCTGACAACTGAGAACTGACAACCGACAACTAGAAGTCGAAGCGGATTGTGTCCTTGGTGGGTGCGGACTCGTTCTTGCCGTGCCACATGCGCCAGGCGAGAAACGCGATCACGCCGCAACCCAGCAGCGCCAGGTCTTCCCAGATCCGCCACCAGAACACTGACACCTGCATCACCAGCGCCACGATCAGCGGCGGCACGATCAACCACAGGCGCGGGCCAGGCCGCGCGCTTGTGGCAACGCCGAGCGTCAGCAAGGCCACCGCGCCCGGCATCAGCCCGAACGTCGTCACGGACGGGTACGTGCGTCCCAGCGCCCAGCTAAGGCCCGGATAGCCGATGGTGCCGATCGCGACGATCAGAAACGAAACCAGTGTTGGGTTGTCGCGGCGCCAATGAAAGTGCGGCGGGAACGCCAGCGATGCGGCGCCCGCGTAGTACAACCCGGTGGCGACGAATGCGCCGCCCATCGCGTATCCGACCCAGTGGATGTCAGCCACAATCTTGAAGAAGAACAGCACGCCGACCATCGCCCACTCAGATGCCAGCAGCAGCAACACGCCGCGGCTGGTGTCCTGTTTGGTACCGCGCCGCAGCAGGACAAAGATCAACAGGGTGGGGATGTAGATGAGGATTTGCAGCGGCTCAATGTACGCGTTATAGCGTGACGCCAGTTGGAACAGCTGATTGGTCGAAAACGGAGCATCCATGTCCGCAGCCGGTTCACCTCATGCAGGGCAGCCAGAGGGGCAGGTTAACACATCTGCGTTCTGGAATGCCATCTACGAGGGCGAAGAAAGCCCCCGCTGGAACATCGGCATTGCGCCGCCGCTTCTCCAATGGTTATCGGACTCTGGGGCAAACCCGGGGCGCGTACTGGTGCCGGGGTGTGGGTACGGCCACGACGCAGTACTGTTTTCAAAGCACGGGTTTGATGTGGTGGCGGTGGACTTTGCGCCACTGGCCATCGAGCGCGCGCGCCGTGAGTACCCGGATGCGAAAGTGGAATGGCGCCAAGCGGACATCTTCGACCTGCCGCGCACCGAGGCTGCTTCGTTCGATTACATCTACGAGTATACCTGCATGGTGGCGATTCACCCGTCACGCCGCGGCGAATTCGTGCAGATCGAAAAGGCGCTGCTGAAGCCGGGTGGATTGCTCGTAGGGTGCTTCTACAACCACGGCCGAGAAGGCGGCCCGCCGTTCGACATCACCCGCCAGCAGGTGCTGGAGCTTTATCAGTCGCACTTCGAAATCCGGAAGCTGGAAGTAAGCCCTCACAGCATAGAACGCCGGATGGGCCACGAACTGTGGGCCGAGTTTGTGAAGTGAGGCAGGCAGAAGTGGCATCGCCTTCCAGGCGATGAGTAGTGCCATTGGCTTCAAGCCAATGGTTTGCACGCGCTGGAAGCACGTGCAACTACTCATGCGCTGGAAGCGCATGCCACTGCGTTAGTCAATCTGCGCTTTCTGCACCTTGCCGCTGTAGTCGATCACTACGGTCTTGATGTCACTGAACGCGTCGATGACGGTGGGCCCGCCTTCGCGGTGGCCGTTGCCGGTGTTTTTCCACCCGCCGAACGGCGTGCTCACTTCCGCGCCCGTTGAGCCGGCGTTGATGTAGCAGAGCCCGCAATCGAGGTCGATGCTGGCGCGGTGGCACAGGTTCACGTCCTTGCTGATGAACCCCGCGCTCAACCCGTACTGTGTGTCGTTGGCTACGCGGATCGCCTCGTCGTAATCCTTCACCTTGATCACGCCGATCACCGGGCCGAAGATCTCTTCCTGCTCGATGCGCATGCCCGGCTTCACGTTGCTGAACACAGTGGCTGCGTAAAAGTTGCCCTTCGCGTAGTCGCCGTCGCTGAGCACCTTGCCGCCGCACTCCAGCTTGGCGCCCTCTTTCACGCCGATCTGCACGTACTCGTCGATCTTGCGCAACTGGCTCTTGTTGATGATCGCGCCGAAGAAACTGTCCGGGTTTCCGCCATGGCCGACTTTCAGTTTGGGCGCGCGCTCCACCAGCATCTTTAGAAACTGGTCGTGTACCTTCTCGTGCACGATCACGCGCGAGCAGGCGGTGCAACGCTGGCCGCTCGTGCCGTACCCGGCCCACATCACGGCGTTGACCGCGAGTTCCAGGTCCGCGTCCTCCCACACGATCACGGGGTTCTTGCCGCCCATCTCCAGCGACACGCGCTTGTTTAGCGGCGCGGCTTTGGACGCAATGCCCAGGCCGGTTTTCGTGCTGCCCGTAAAACTGATCACGCGCACGTCGGGGTGCGTTACCAGCCTGTCGCCGATCGGCGCGCCGTGGCCGACCACCATGTTGAACACGCCTTCCGGCACACCCGACTCGATCAACACTTCCGTCCAGCGTTTGCCCAGCAGTGTGGTGTCCTCAGCCGGCTTGAACACGCAGGTGTTGCCCATGACCAGCGCCGGGTAGCTCTTCCAGGACGGGATAGCGATCGGGAAGTTCCAGGGCGTGATCAGCGTGCAGACGCCTAGCGGCTGACGAATGGTGTACATGCGCTTATTGGGCATCTCGGCGGGGATGGTGTGGCCCCAGCCCCGGCGGCCCTCGGCGGCGATGTAGTAGGCCATGTCGATGGCCTCCTGCACGTCGCCGCGCGCCTCGGCGATCGGCTTGCCGTTCTCGCGCGACATGAGCTGCGAGAGTTCTTCCTTGCGCTTCACCAGCACTTCGGCACTGCGGTAGATGATGTCGGCGCGCTTGGGCTGTGGCGTGGCTTTCCAAGCCGGAAATGCAGCCTTGGCGGCGGCAATCGCCTTGTCCACGTCGTCGTTGGTTGCCTGCTTGAAGGTGGCCAGCAACTCGCCGTTGGCTGGATCGTGCGATTCCAGCTTCTCGCCGCCAGCTTCGACCCACTTGCCGTTGATGAAATTCTGGACGTGCTCGCTCATGGCTGCCTCCGTTTCCGGCAGGCTACCACGGCGCCGACTTGCTTCCACGTGCCGGGCGCCTCCAAGCTTTCGCGCGGGGGGTTGAACGCTAGATTGGCGGGATGCGTACCATCGGCGCTAAACACGGCTGCCTGATTCTCGCGCGCTTGCCCAAGGGCGGCGAGATGGATCCCGCGTGGATCGAAGGCGCCGACGGCGTAGTGGCGCCTTCCGGTACAGCTCGCCAGATTGGCCTGCTGCACGTAGTTGAAATCACTGATCCAGCCGACGCGGCGGCCGACGCCGACCTGCTGGTGCTGCCATCGCCCGAGATCACGCATCGCCCGTTGATTGAAGCCGCAGCGGCGAGCGGGTTGCCGCTGGCCATGTGCACGCAGGGCGCGACGCTGAAAGAGATCACGCGCGCGGTAGGGTGGCATCAACTGGCGTTCCGGAGCGCACGGCAGGAGCCTGCGCGCGGCGCCATTCGGCTGCACGGTGGCGGTTCGCTGGTGGTGGTCCACGGCGGCGGGAACCTGCGCGCGATGGCCAAGATCAGTGCCCAGACATTCACGCCCGTGGGGTACGACGATGGCGACGCGCTTGCGCCGCTGGCAGTAGCAGCGGGGGCGATCCTGGCGATTCGCGCAGCCGATGCGGGATTCCCCGCGTGGGCGCAGTCCGTGCGTACCGCGGAAGCCGCACTCGGTGACGGAGCTTTTCCGCCCGCTTCGGATCATCCACGCCGCCCGTTGATCGCTGCAAGCGATCTGGCGGCAGGTACGCGCCTGAGCAGCGAGGACGTGGCGTTCGGCCAACCGACACGCCAGCCAACCGGGTTCGCCGCGCACGAAGTCGAAAGCGTTATCGGCAGGAAGCTCAAGGTTGCGGTCAGCGCAGGTCAGGTGATTGAGGAAGCATTGCTGGCTGGGGCGGCGCCACAAACGCCTGAGTGGTTCTCGCCCCGCCCGCCGCGAAACAAGCCGAAATAGCTACGACAGCGCAGCGCCGCAGGACATGCACGAGCGCCGCCCCACCTTTACCCGGGCGCCGCATGCCGGGCATTGCGCGTACCCGTCCTTATCCGGCTTCAGCGCCGGCTGTTGCGGTGCGACCGGCTGCTGCTGTGGGGCCTCGAAGTGATGCGGCATGGCATCCGCGCCCGGCGGCGGCCGCCACGCGCCAAGGGGTTGCGCCGGCGCCTGTGGGTACGGCGCCTGCGGGTAGGGCACCGGGGGTGGGGGATAGTGCTGCGGCGGGTAACCCGGCATCTGCCGCGTGTTGACCACGCGGTTGGTCTTGAGGATCGGAACGATTGCCACACCGATCCACCCCAGAAAGAACCCTGCCAGAAACCCGTACAGCGGCACCACGCCATGGTCTTCGGCGCGGCTTTTGCCCCACAACCCGAACAGTACCTGTAACCCCAGCCCAAGCAGCGCGGCGATCACGAACGCGCCAATCGGCAGCGAGGCAGGCTGTGGCTCCGTGCCGTAGGGTGACGCTTCCCAAGGTGAAGCCTGGCCTAGCAGGGTGCTCATCAAGTCGATTGAGGATTGCAGCAGCGGATCAAGCAATGTCGCTCTCCGGTGGCTTCCAGAGTCTAGCCCGTGAGCCATCGCACGCAAAATGTGAGTTGAATGTGGGCTCTACTCGCGCATCAGCGCGCCGCACTCCACGCAGGCGCGGCGCTTCGGGTTGATGCGCGCCCCGCATGAGGGGCACTGAACCTTGCCGGTGCCGTCCGGCCGGTGCACCTGGTCGGTGTGTTTGGCTGTACCGGAGTAGTCTCGGCGCTCGTGCAGTTGGGGGCGGCGCGGAAGCTTTGCCGTCGGGCGCCGCGAGCGCTCCACCCGGTTGTAGCTGGCTGAAATTACCGGCACGAGCAGAAAGATCGAGATCAGCGCGATAAGCGGGCTGAGGAACGTGCTGATGCAGAACACGACCACGAACCCCAGCCAACCCGGCGCGCCGCTTTGCTCGGCACGGGTTTTTCCCCACCACCCGAACAGCAGCGCGATGCCCAGCCAGAAGGCCAGGGCCAGTATCGCGGTGTTGGGAGTGACCTCGGACTGAAGCAGCACGGGCGCCCCTGATCTGTGAATCAGCCGGCAGTGTACGAGCCCACACGCGAAAGGTCGTCAGCGAACCGCAGGGCAATCAGCAGAAAAAAGAAGGCCACGACAAACGCGCTGATCAGCGAAGCCGTGCGTTTGCGCTTGCGGGGGGTCGTGGGCAGAAAAACGATGGCCGAGACCGCCGCGATGATCAGCGGCACCCACCATTGCTCGGTAAGCACGCTGATCAGCCCCTTCCAGGCCGATTGCAGGTTGAACAGGATCAGGTCAGAAAGCGGCGCGTCGAGGCCGGGCCCTTCCATCACTTCCGCCGGGCCGGCCTGCATTGCGCCCCAGACGCCAAGCACGATGGCCATCTCGACCAGCATGAAGATGTAGTAGTACAGCGCTTCCGGAAGGCGGGGAGACGGCTTGTCGTCGTCGCGTTTTTTCTTGCGGCCCTTGCCGCCGACGCCCTGCTCCAGCATTTCGGCCAGTTCTTCGTCGGTGGGGGACTTGGGTTTGTCGGGCACGGAATCAGTCACACCTGCGTCCAATCCTTGGATGCCGACGCTCCCGCCGGCGGTTAACACTGTGTTAGCATACCGCCATGGCGCGATCCGACACAGGTGCAGAAGCCAGGCCCGATCCGCTGATCGGCAAGCGCATCGGCAGCTACGAGGTGCTGGCGCGCGTTGCCCGCGGCGGCATGGGCGTGGTGTACCGCGCGCGCCACATCTACATCGACAAGGTGGTCGCCCTGAAGGTGCTTGACCTTGCGCTTTCAGCGCGGCCGGAGCTGATCGAGCGCTTTCGTACCGAGGCGCAGTCGCTGGCCCGTGTCGAGCACGAAAACGTCATCAAGGTGATCGACATCCTTGAAGACCAGGGCGTGCACTGCATCGTCATGGACTTCGCCGAGGGCGAGAACCTGCGCCAGCAGGTCAAGAAGCACGGCCCGCTGCCCGCGGACGAGCTGTTGTCCGTCGCGCGCCAGACTGCCGAGGCGCTGTTTGCCGCGCACCGCGAGGGGATCCTGCACCGCGACATCAAGCCGGAAAACCTGATCATGAACGCGCGCGGGCGCTGCAAGCTTGCCGACTTCGGGCTGGCGGGCGACATGCGGCTGATCAGTGAGGGGCATGAGGGGCCGCTCAATTTCGGCACGCCCGCGTATTCTTCGCCGGAGGTGTTGCGCCGGATCACGCCGGACAACCGCAGCGACATTTTCAGCTATGCCGCGACGCTGTACTTCCTGGCGACAGGCGAGCCGCCGTTTGGCCAGACCGGATCGCAGCAGATCCTGCTCAAGCAGAAGCAGGGCATTCAGCCACTGGAGCAGCGCCGCCCCGACCTGCCGGTGAAGCTGACGCGGGTGGTGATGGAGTGCCTCGCGTGGCACCCTAAGGAGCGCCCGGAGACCTTTCGCGAAGTGCTGGACCGGCTGCCGCGGCGCGCCTACCCGCGCCCGATGGCCGGCGCGACTGAGCCGACAGGGCTGACCACAGCCGAAACCACAAGCGAGATCGACGCGCCGGCTGCGCGGTGGATTGTGGCATCGGCGTTCGGCATGGCGGCGCTCGCATTGGCGATGGTGGGCGTCGTCTGGTGGCTGAACCGCGACGCCGACGACCCTGAGCCGGTGGCGACCACCAACCGGCCTGAAGAGCCGGCGCGGCCGACGCGTCCGCCGGAAAACGCGAACCGCGAAGCGGATACCCCGCCGGTACAGCCGAACCGGCAGGCAGAAGAGGAAGCGTACAACTCGGCAGAGCTCGACAGCCGCACGGCGCTCTCGCGCGCGGACTACAAGGCCGCGTGGGAGGCCCTGTCGACCTTCATGCGCAACTATCCTGAATCGGAGTTGCTTGACCGTGCTACGCGGCAGCGTGCGGGCGTGCTGAACCGGGTGCGCGAGTTGCGGGACAACGAGTTCCGCAAAGCCAGGGAGGCGGCGGAGCAGGCGCTGAAGGACAAGCGCACAGAAGAAGCGATGGCCACGCTCGACCGCTTCCCGGCGGAGTTGCTGGTGCCCCTCAGCGAAGATGACCACGTGGCGGTTGCAACCCAGCTCGACACCCAGCGGCGGCTGGTGGAAGCTACCGACGCTACAGACCTCGCGGCGATGATGAAGCGCGCCGATACGCTGCGGGAGGATTGGGAGCGTGCCCGCAACCACCCAACCGGGGTCAGCGAGCAGACCCGGCTGG
>CAZNBU010000121.1:0-8854 GCA_964571035.1 uncultured Planctomycetaceae bacterium
TGGAGGAAGGGTTCAAGAACGCCCTGTCCGCCATCGTCGACGCCAACGTTACGACACTCATCACCGCGCTGATCCTGTACAAGGTGGGCTCGGGCCCGATCCAGGGTTTCGCGCTGACACTGGCCATCGGTATCGTCGCCACGCTGTACACCGCGCTCGCGGCTTACCGCGCCATGGTGTTCGGCATCCTCAACGTCAAGCGTGACGCGCAGTTCAGCATGGCGGGCCTGGGTTTTGCCCGTAACCGCAACATCAACTGGCTGCGCCTGATGCCCATTGGCGCAATTGTTGCAGCCATCCTGGTCATCTCGGGCGGAAGCTTCCTGTTCACGCATGCCGGTGAGGTGCTGGGCATTGAGTTCCGCGGCGGCCATACGTTCCGGGTACAGATGAACGAACCGATGACCCGCGAGGCGGTTGCGGACCAGATCATCGATCCCGAAACCAACCAGGGCAAGTTCGACTGGTCCCAGGACGCCGAAGTACAGCCGGTGTTCCGCCTCGGATCCGAGTTCGAGGGCGGACAGGCGGATCGCTTCGACTTCCGCTTCCCAATGCAGCCGGGGTGGGAAGACCGCAGCCCCGAGGAAGTCACGGAACTGCTGCAGGCGCGCCTTGAGGAAGTCTACAGCGAAACCATGGTCGTGAACGGGTGGAAGGCCCGCGCCGAGAACGTCACCGAGACGATTCTCGAAGCACACTTCACCCTCAGCCTGAAGGACGCCGAAGCGTTCCGGGAAACCTATCCGGACGACTTCGATGTCCTGTGGCTTGCGAAGGATCGCGCGTGGGGCGGCGACCCGAACGCGCCCAAGGCCAAGAAAGACACCTGGTTCGGCGGGCTGAGCGCGAGCTCGATTGACGTCGTGGTGAACCCCAACGCGGCGGGTGACCGCCAGCGGCTTGTGGTTCGCGCCGTTGGTGTACCCGTCACGCCGGGCGACGACGCAGCCAACAAGATGAACACCTTCCGGAGTTCGGTGGAACGCTACTTCTGGAAGGACTCGCAGCACGTTCAGCTTGAGGGCCAGCCGGACTTCCGCGAAGTGCCCACCAAGGCACGGCTGGTGGTGGAAGTGGTCTTCCTGTCTCCGGTGGAGACCACGAAGTTCACGCAGTTCGTGCAGGGGGTCCCGTCCACGGCAACCGGGGCGCTGGCCGGCACATCGCTGTCCGCCACACCGCTGGAAGACACCGACGGCAAGGCACGCCGCTTCGAGATTCGCAGCGGCGAAATGACGTTCAGCGCCAGCCCCACCGACGAGTCGCATTTCTCGCGCGTCGGCGGGCAGCTCAGCACCGCGGTCAAGCAGTGGGTTGAACGTGAAGGGGGCGAGGGCAACGAGATCAGCCAGCGCTTCCTGTTGTCCAGCGCCGTGGGCGCCACCGTCGCCAGCGAAGCGCAGTGGCGCGCGCTGTTTGCCATTATCGCGGCGCTGGTGGTGGTCGTGATCTACATCCGCATCCGCTTCGCCAGCGTGGCGTGGGGCATGGCGGCTGTGATCGCGCTGCTGCACGACAGCTTCGTGGTGGTCGGGTTGATCGGGTTGGCGGACTATATGGGGGCCGACATCAAGATCGACCTCACGGTGGTCGCGGCAATCCTGACCGTGATCGGGTACTCGCTGAACGACACGATCATCAACTTCGACCGTATCCGCGAGAACCTGAAGAACGACCGGTTGGCGACCGGCGGCAAGACGCCGTTGAAAGACATCATCAACACGTCGATCAACCAGATGCTCTCGCGCACGGTGATGACCTCGGGCACCACGCTGCTGACGACGCTGACCATGCTGATCTTCGGCGGCCCGCTGCTGAAGGGGTTCGCGTTCGCCATGACGGCGGGAATCGTGGTCGGCACGTTCAGTTCGATCTACATCGCCGGGCCGATCCTGCTGTTCTTTGACAAGCGCGGCGAAGGCATGCTGCTCGATGTCACTGAGGAGGAAGCCGACGAGATCGAGAAGGCTGGGGCACGCGGCGAAGCGGCCGAGCCGTCACCCGAGGACTTCAAGGACGACGCCGACGACAACCCGGCGGATTCCAAAGACAAGTCCGACAAGCAGGAATGACGGGCAGAGGTTTGAAGCGTATCATGGGGCGGTCCTTACGGGCCGCCCTTTCCTTTGGAGCATGCATGGACATCGCTGAGTTGCGCGGCGAAATCGACCAGATCGACCGCAAGCTTCTGAAACTTCTCGCGCAACGCCTCGATCTCGCGCTCGAAGTGAACCGAGCCAAGCAGCACCAGCGACTGCCTTTGCACGACGCCCACCGCGAAAGCAACGTGATTCAGGCCGCCCGCGAGGCTGCATCCGACTCGCTGCACGCCACCGAAGCCGCCGATTTCATGCAGTCACTGCTCCAGTTCAGCCGCGGCGCGGTGAAGCGGCGCATGGCAGCGCAGAACGTGAAGCCGTGCCGCGTCTCGATTCTGGGGTTGGGTCTGATCGGTGGCAGCCTCGCGTTGGCGCTCAAACGCGCCACGCCGCAACACTCCATCACGGGCGTGGACATGAAAGAGCGGCTGGACGCCCCGTGGGAATGCGGCGCGTTCGACGCCGTGTTGACACCCGACGACGGCGCCAGGGCTGTAGACGACGCCGACATCGTGTTCCTGTGCGCGCCGCCGTCACGCAACCTGGAGCTGCTGGCCGGGGTCTTCAGGGACGCGCCGACCAGCGCGATCATTTCCGATGTCGGGGGGCTTAAGTGCGAAGTCTGCGAGCGCGCACGCGAGTTGTCCGACGTTCCCGGCCCGTTGTTTGTCGGCGGACACCCAATGGCCGGCAAGGCGGTCTCGGGCTTCAAGAACGCCTCGGCTTCACTGTTCGAGGACCGGCCGTGGGTGCTGACGCCGGATCGCCAGACGCCGGCTGACCGGCTGCGGATACTCCATCGCCTGATTGAATCCACCGGCGCGGGAGTGCAACTGCTGACCGCGGACGAGCACGACCGCATCGTGCCGGCTGTCAGCCACCTGCCGCAATTGTGCGCGGTCGCGCTGATGCTGACCGTCGGCGGGCGTGACCACGGCATTGCGGGGCCTGCTCTGCGCGAAATGACCCGCCTTGCCGAATCATCGCCCGAGTTGTGGCACGAGCTGCTTGCCGGGTGCCGCGAACAGGCTGTCGGGGAAGTCCAGCGTCTGCGTACCTACCTGACCGAGTTGGAGCTCGCGCTGGGGTTGAAAGAGCCGGTGACCGGCCTGTTCGAGCGCGCGGGTTTGCTGCGGCGCCAGATGCTCAAGGGCTCCGTCACCAGCCTCGAAATCGGCGAATAGCTCTACGACGTGCGCGCGTTGCGCACCAGCGCCTTCATGTCCCGCACAGCCCACTCAAACCCGCTGAAGATCGCGCGGCTGACGATGCTGTGCCCGATGTTGACCTTGGCCACCTCGACGCGCTTCAGCAGGCGCGCGATGTTGTGGTAGTTGAGGCCGTGGCCCGCGTGAACCTCGAGGCCCAGCTCGCGGGCGGCCCTCGCCGCGCGGTCGAGCCGCTCAAGCTCGGCAAGCATGTCGGATTCCGTGGATGCGTGCGCGTACGGTCCGGTGTGCAACTCGACTGTCCGCGCGCCCGAGGCGTGCGCAGCCGCCAACTGCTGCAGGTCAGCGTCAATGAAGACGCTTACGCCGATCCCCGCGTGAATGAACTTGCGGGCGGCTGTGGCTAACCGCTTCTCTTCCTTGATGCAGTCAAATCCGCCCTCGGTTGTCAGTTCCTCGCGCCGCTCCGGCACGATCATGATCTCCGGCGGTGCCACGTCCAATGCGACAGCGACGACATCATCGTGCAGCGCCATCTCGAGTTGCAGTGAAGTCTGCACCGCGGCGCGCAGCAGCTTCACGTCGCGGTCACGGATGTGGCGCCGGTCTTCACGAAGGTGGCAGACAATGCTGTCGGCGCCGTTCTGCTCGGCGATCAGCGCCGCAGCCAGCGGCTCCGGCTCAACGCCGCCGCGCGCGTTGCGCAGTGTGGCAACGTGGTCGATGTTGACGCCTAAAAGGGTCATGCGGTCCTCCGTTCGCAAAACGGGTCGACAGGCACTATACTTTGTTTCGCATGCTGGTGCTCGGCATCCACGACGGCAAGGACCCCAGCGTAGCGCTGTTGCGCGACGGCGCGGTCGTGCGCATCGGTTTCGAAGCCGACTACGTCGACCTGCCGTTTGAGGTCACCGGGTTCCCGCGCCGCTCGATTGAGAACGTGCTGGCGGTCGAGGGCATTCGCGGCGACGAGATCGACGTCGTCGCCTTCGCGGGCCAGAACGCGCCGGAGCCCCGCACCCGCCGCGAACTGCTGAAGCAATTCGCTGAGTCGGGCACACTTCGCGGCTCCGCCAAGCGCTTCCTGCGCAGCGCCGTGCCATTTACCGGGCGGCGGCCTTCCCGCCGTGAGCGCTTGCGCCCGCTGGACAAGCTGGGGCTGCGCGCCGACCGCAGTACCTTCATTGATCATCACCTGGCGCAAGCTGCCGTGGCAGCCGCCAGCACCTACGCCAAGGACGGCCGCCTGCTGGTGCTGGTATGCGAAAACAGCGGCGACGGCATCGCAGCCAGCGTGCACATGAGCCGCGGCGGACGCCTCGATCGCGTTGCCACAGTCGCCGAAGAGAACAGCCTCGGCGCGTTCCTTGAAACCGTCACCTACCTGCTGGGCATGGTGCCGGAGCGCGACGAGAGCCTGCTCATGGAACTGGGTTCTCTGGCGCGCGGGCCGCAGCTTTCGAAGGCGACCAAACGCCTGTCGATCCTGTTCGAGTTCGATCCGCTGCTGCCGCTGAACTGGCGCCGCGCGGGCAACCTGCCCGAGACCTACGACTGCGTCGAGTTCCTGCGCAACCACCTGCGTCGCCGCCGTTTTGACCACATCGCAGGCGCAACCCGCCAGTTCCTGCAGGAGTTTCTCGCGCAGTGGATCGACCGTTGCGCACTCAAGACCGCGTGCTCGAACATCGTGCTGTCGGGCAGCGTGTTCGGGTTGCGGTCGCTGTACCCCGCGCTCTCCCAGGCGACGCGGGCAACCCAGGTCTCGATCTGCCCCGCCCCCACCGATGCAGGCAACTCAATCGGTGCAGCCATCATGGCGCTGGCTGAGAAACGCGGCGTGGAGCACATCCTGCCGCTGGGTCACCCGTGGCTTGGCGCGGATGCCAGCGACAGCGAGTGCGCCGAGTTCGCGCGCTCCGAGGAGGCGCGCGGCGGTGTGTGGACCGACCAGCCGGAAAACATTGAGTTGCGCGCCGCCGAGCTGATGGCGGGCGGCGCCGTGCTGGGCCGGATCGCCGGGCGTGTCGACCTTTCCCGGCTTGGCCTGGGCAACCGCTCGCTGTTGTGCCGCGGCGACCTGCCTGAGTTGCGGTCGGCTTTGCAGCAACTGGCGCGCCCCGACGTGTTCTGGCACGAAGTTTCGACGCTGGCGCTGGATACCGAACTCGCCGCCGACTTTCTCGGCACCGAAAAGCTGCCGCCGCGGCCGCTGGGCGAATACTGGCTGAAACCCAAGCGCCCGCAGGTCTGGACCGGCCGCATGAACCCCAACGCGCCGGTGCCGGTGCAGGTGCTGCACGAGGCGGCGGATCCCGCGACCGCGTCACTGGTGCGCGCGTTCCGCGCTGCCGCCGGACGCACTCCGCTGCTGTGCACGCCGTGGCTGAACCGTCGCGGGCAACTTGTGCGCACCGTGCAGGACGCCAAGGAAAGCTGGCGAGACCAGGGGCTGGATGGCGTGGTCGCCGGCCCGTACATCATTCTGCGCCGCGCGGACGCGCAAAGCGCGCAACCCAAGTACGCCGAGCTTGCCCGGCGTGCTTTCTTCGGTGGCCTTTAATCGCTAGGAGTTGTCGCCGCGCAGCAGCTTGCGCTTCTGCGGGTTCAGCGCGAGCTTGAGCGCAGCCTTGATGCGCTTGCTGGACTGCACACCGTAGGTCGCCTCAATCGCATCCATCAGCGCGTAGGCTTTGTCGTCGGTGTACGGGAACCATGCCACGCGCCCCGCCACCGCGTCGCCTTCCACCATGACCTTAGGGCGGAGCATCGCGGATGGACTGCACAGGTTGCGCGGCAGCTCGGGCCCGATCGGCCAGTTCACCCCCGGCGCGCCCATCGGAAACACGTCCTGGTACAGCAGGCGCGCGACCGGCGCATTTTCCAGCCGTGTCTTCAGGTCGCGCGACGGCTTGCCAAACACAGAGAGAGTGCCAGCCGGCGCCTCCTTCATCAGGCGGCGGAGTTCGAGCTCAACGTCCTCGGCCCGGTACAACGCCACGGCAGGACCTTCGCTGCGCTCGGTGCTCAACTTCGCCTTGCCCGGCAGGTTCTCGATGACGGCGGCCTTCCAGTGAATCCAGCGACCGGGCGACTCTCCCGCAGGCCAGGTTACGCGCGCTCCGCACGCAACGGCGTCCTCCACCAGCATGTGGAATCGCCGCGGGTTCAGTGTGTCGCCGATCGTGGCAAGCTGCGCGTGGTGGCTGTTCATGCTGCGCACGGCTTCGACGAAGCGCATGCGGAACTCGTCGTAGATCTCCTGCGCCACAACCACGCGGTCAATGCTTGCGGGCAGCATACCGCCCGCGGCGAACGCACCCCACATCGCCGCGTGTACGGCACGATCCAGCGGCGCGTCCGGCAGCACCGCCAGGATGTCCTTGCCCGGATTCACCTGCTGGAACGCCGCGCCCGAGACAGCGCAGTGCGCGGCCAGCCGCGGCGCGAGATCCGGGTCGCCGTAGTAGACGACTTTATCCGGTTTGGCGTCCACCACGGCAAACAGCGTCTCCGGGCCGCCGGCTACAATCTGCACCAGGTGTTCCGGAAACCCCGCGCGATGGAAGATCTTGCGCATCATCTCGTTGACGCGCGGGTGCTGCTGCGACGCGCAGATCACAACCGCGTTGCCGGCTGCCAGCGCGTCAATCGCAAGCGCCATCGGAAACGCAAACGGCGCGACAATCGTGTTGGCGATGACAACCACGCCCCAGGGCGCCATGCGCACCGAAGCCGCCACGCCCTCCGCCGCCAGCGGGGCCTGCCCGGCGTGCCACTCAGCCAACAGCGGCGGGAAGATGTCTTCGATCAGCCGCAGCGCTTCCAGCACCGGGATGTACTCGCCGGTAAGCGTCTCGACCATCGGCCGACCGATGGCGGTTGCCATGGAGGGCACGTAGTCGGCGCGCTGGTTTACCATCTCGTGCTGTACGGCGCGGAACTTGGGCACACGCTCCTCGAACCGACGGCCCCCCCACTCGCGCTGGGCTTCGCGTGCTAACTCCAGCACCGAGCCTGCGATCGCCGCCGGTCGTTCGTTCTCGGGCACCGGCAGTTCGCCGCTGGCAGCCGCTACTGAATGCGCCAGCGAAGCATCGCCCTCTTCATCACCCCACTCGCCCACAACCTCGGCAGTCTCGCCGAGCGCCTCGGCGGCTTGGGCGGCGCGCTCGCGCCACTCTTCGCGCATGGTGGGCACTTCGCGCGTTTCGAGGTCGCTCTGCTCCGCGGGCGGGCGCGAGGCGAGCACGGTGTCATCGTCGTCTTCCTGCAACTCGTCGCGATCCATGGCGACCGTTTCGGCGCTGGACCCGCCGCGCGGGCGCGGCTCCTCAATCGCGGAGTCAAACTCGTCGGGTTCTTCTTTGGGGATCTTGCGGGTGACGTCCATCGAGCCCGGCTTGTCCTGCCGCACGACCACACTGCCGATGGTGCTGCCGGGATCGCTGTCAGGCAGCGGGTTCTCTTTGGTGTCTTTCTCGTCCGAGTCCTTGTCGTCGACGATCGGGATCTCGCGCGTTTCGAAGTTCGAGCCGGGCGCCTTGCTGTCCACGTAGCTGCTGCGGCCCGCTTCGCTCTTCTCCGGCTGTTTCTCGTCCTGTTCGCTCATGTACGAAGCCGCCCCACCCGATTGCCGCTATACAGCGTGAACGGAAAACCGCCGGATTGCCACCCGGCGGTTGCCCTTTTATCAGCTTTTGCGCGGCGGCGAATAGCTCACCTGCCGGCGGGTTGCGCGGCTGCAGCCAGTCCGGCTAGTGCGTTCTGCCACTCCTGCCGAAGGATGCCCATGAGGACCACGTCAACGTACTCGCCTTCCAAAAAGTGGTGCGCGCGCTGCACCCCCTCGTGGCGGAACCCGGCGGCTTCGTAGGCCTTGATGCCGCGCGGGTTGTCGGCGTTCACGCGCAGGAACACGCGGTGCAGGTTCAGGGTGTCGAACCCGTACTTCAGCATCGCGCCGGCAACTTCACGCCCGTACCCCTTGCCCCACTCCTCGGGCCTGCCGACGTAGATCCCCCACTCCGCGTTGCGGTTGAGCATGGAGATGCGGTGCAACCCCGTGCCGCCCAACGGCTGATCGCTGCCACGCAAACCGAAGACGAACACGACGTCGGTCTTGCCGTCGATCTGCGGCGGCTCGGCATGACGCGCGAGCCACGCGGCCTCGGCTTCTTCGTTAAAGGGGTAGCGCCCGATCAACAGGTTGCGGCGCACCCGCGGGTCCTGCAACGCAGCCGTCATGAACGGGACGTCGGAGGCCTGCGGCGCGCGGTACCACAATCGTTCGGATTCAAGATAGATGGCGGACATTTGCTACCTCCGCAAGACAACGAACCCGGGTTTCCGGCCTTGGCTGCGGCATGGTGCCGGATACCATGGGATTGGAGGTCGGCATGGAGATGGTCCGCAAGATACGGCAATGGTTGCGTGGTAACCCACCGCAGTGGTTTGTCGCCAAGTTCCGCGACGGGACGGTAGTGGAAGTGCGCGAGTACGGAGTATTCAGCATTTCCCCCAACGGAAAGCGCGGGTTGACCCATACTTCCGATGGACGCGAGTTTGAGTTTGACGTGGATC
>CAZNBU010000122.1:0-8849 GCA_964571035.1 uncultured Planctomycetaceae bacterium
TCAATGTAGACCGCATGGCCGCCCGCCGGGCGCATCAGCGGAATCCCGGCGCGGTCAAGGATCTCATAGAGGTAGCGGACTGAGGCAATGCGATAGCGCAGGTACTCGTCGTCCAGAACTTCCTGCAAGCCGACCGCCAGCGCCGCCAAATCTCGCCCGGCGAGTCCGCCGTAGGTAGGAAACCCTTCGGTCAGAATCAGCAGCGAGCGCGCACGATCCGCCAGGGCGTCGTCGTTTATGCATAGCAGCCCGCCGATGTTGACCAGCCCGTCCTTCTTGGCGCTCATCGTGAACCCGTCGGCAACGCGGAACATGTCCCGCGCGATATCCCGCGCCGAACGTGAACCGTGCCCCGGCTCGCGCTCCTTGATGAACCAGGCGTTTTCCGCGAAGCGGGCAGCATCAAGAAAAATCGGTTTGCCGTATTGGTGTGCGATGACAGCGGCTTCGCGCAGGTTGGCAAGGCTGACCGGCTGCCCCCCGCCCGAGTTGTTGGTCACGGTCATCAACACGCAGGCGACGCGATCGCCCTTCAGTTGCAGCGCGGACTCCAGGCGCGCCAGATCGATGTTGCCTTTGAAGGGGTGCTCGCTCCGAGGATTGAGGCCTTCCTCGATCACTAGATCGCGGGCCTCGGCGCCCAGGTACTCAACATTTGCTCGCGTTGTGTCGAAGTGGCTGTTGGCAAGCACCACTTTGCCCCGCACGTTCAAGGCTGCGAACAGTATGTGCTCCGCTGCCCGGCCTTGGTGGGTGGGAATGACGTGACGCATTCCCGTGAGGTCCTGGACTACGTTCTCCAACTGGTAGTACGACTCCGACCCGGCATACGTCTCGTCGCCGGTCATGATTGCCGCCCACTGCGCGGCGGACATGGCTCCGGTGCCGGAGTCCGTCAGCAGATCGATGGTGATCTCGTGTGAGCGCAAGCGAAACGGGTTGTAGCGCGCGCGTCGCAGCGAGTCCCTGCGCTGCGAAGCCGTGGTAAGCGGCAGCGGTTCCACCGCCTTGATGCGGAAGGGCTCAATGATGGTGCGGGGGACGTCTCTCATGGGGTTCATAATAAGATATGCAGGTCTTTTTATCAACCTGTGCCTACTGACCCGACCAGCGCGCTTGGGAAGCATTGCCCCGGGCCCCGGTGCTTTGCGAATGGAGCATGCGCATGGATGCCAAGGCCCATGTCGCCTGGCTGGATTCCTTCGGCGCGTCGCGCGCCACGATTACGACGTCACACCGCGAGTGCTTCTGTTGGACCGCAGACGCGTGCTGCCCTCATGTGGCGCCGCGCTCGTTCGTGGCGGCCTGAGCTGCCACGAGCGCGCCCGGCCGGGTCGAAGCAGATATGATGCGAAGAACACGATGACTGTCGCGCGCAACAGCCACACGACCCAGTCCGGAAGCGTGCGGCCCAGGTCAACCAGAGCGGCGCCCGGATCCCCGAACCCCAGCATCACTGGGAGTTTAAACCAGTAGTAAGCGCTGACCGCAGCGGCAGCGAACAACAGGCTCACCGCGCGTCGCGCATCCGCAAGTAACGCGCGCGCCGCCAGATACAGAAGCAGCGATACCAGCATACCCCCCAGCGGCCACGCATAGGCTTGATCGAGATGAAGCAGGCCCTCCGCCGGTTGCCAGGTCGGCACCTGGTACCATCCAATGATGAAACCGGGGAAACCTCCAATCAGCACGGTCGCGGCAACACGGCCCGACCCGCGTGGCACGGCATCTTGCGGGGTGATCGCCGGGCGAGAATCGCGGCACGGCGTCACGCAATCACTGCACTGCCCACAATGGGCGTTGCGCACCGTCAGGACCGGTTTGGCGCCGTAGAGAACTTCGACCGGGTACACCGGGCACAGTCCGCTGCACCAGATACTGCGAGAGTCGAACACGAATCCAAGACTCGCCGCAAGCGCGGCGACAAAAAGCAGTATGCCGCCCGTGATCGGTCCGCTGGAATCCAGCGCGACATGTCGCAGCGGAACGATGACAACAAGCAGGACAACCGCCAGAGCGAACAGCACGCCCTGCATGCGCCGGGAGATCGGGTTGCTCCTCGATAGACGCGTGTGGTGCGGCAGCAGTGAAGTGGTACCCATGGGGCAGACGTTGCGCCACAAACCCGGGGCAAGCACGAGCAGCAGCGGCGCAATCGGGATCAGCACGTTCCACAGCAGATGCAGTCCCAGCGCGGGTTTGAAAAGCAGCGCGGCGAGGATGAGGACTCCGACCCCAAAGGTCGCGCCTTGCCCGATGCGCCAGAGTGCTTGCTGCCTCGCGGGCAGGAAAATCATTTCATGCGTCCTCATGTGTTGCATCCACTCCTGGCCGTTGCCTGCACGGCCTACGTGCTTGCCCTGCATGATACCGGCCCTCGGCCCATTATATCGATAATTATACCGGAATATCGTGTTAACCGCATCCGGGACCTTCGCCGGGGCGCGGGCACACGGATGCGGCGCGATCCGCTCGAAACCAGTGGCCCTGGATCAGCCTCCTTATCGGTCGCGAGGGAAAAGCGCAATAAATCAGATAAATAGACGTGAAAATCCATTTATGCTGTATATGCTCGCTAGGGAAGGGCCGGCATCCGGCCCGCAGGCTCCGCCACTATCCGCAGAGAACGGAGGAGATGTCGTGGACGACGAGAAATCCATCTACATCGCGTCTGAGGACGAGGTCGCGAAAATCCACTGGCTTCAACGCCTGTTTGACAACCCGTGGCTTCTGCTGGTGCTGGGCATCAGCGTGCCGCTGCTTTCGTACACCGCCTGGGGGTGGATCGAACTGCTGCTGACCAAGAAGGCGGAACTGCCATAGGGCCGGGAGAACGAACATGAGCATCTATCATCCACAAGGAAAATGGTTGCGTGCGCCGCACGGGTTCGAGCGCGTATGGATCGGCATTGCGCTGCTATGGTGCCTCGTCCTGTCGGTCGCGATGCCGTGGTGGCACTTCAAGGGCCAGCAGACCAGCTCGGGCGAGGCGTATACCGTCGCGCCGCTTGACTACGAGACTCGAGTCATGCGGTACGTCAAGACCAATCAGGTCGGCGACCGGCAGGGCATCCCGATTGTCGAGGCGCAACCAGGCGGCGACGTCTATCTGCTCGGCAAGAACTGGCAGTGGTTCCCGGTGCTCAAACTGAAGAAGGACGTCGAATACCGCCTTCACCTGTCCAGCGGCGACTACCAGCACGGGTTCAGCCTTCTTCCGATGAACATGAACTTCCATGTTTTGCCGGGATATGACCACGTCATCACGCTCAAGCCGACTCAGGCCGGCGAGTTCAACATCATCTGCAACGAGTTCTGCGGCGCCGGCCATCACCTGATGACCGGGCTGATCATTGTTGAGGAGTAGCGAACCGACTCATGGAGAGAGTCATGACCAACCTGCTGTCATCCCGATCGCGTGTCTGCGCAACCACGGGGCTGCCCGTGTGCCTGAACGCGCAGCGCTTCATCAAGCTGAACGCCGTGTTCGGCGTCGTGTCGCTGCTGATCGGCGCCACCGCGGCGATCTTGCTGGCGCTTACGCGCTGGGAAGCCGTCGCGCTGCTTGAGCCCATCGACTACTACAAGGTCATCACGCTGCACGGCCTGAACATGTTGATCTTCTGGATCCTGTTCATGGAGATGGCGATCCTGTACTTCGCCAGCACGTCGCTATTGAACAATCGGTTGTTCAGCAAGGGTCTCGCGTGGGCCCAGGTGGCGTTGATGCTGGCCGGGTGGGGCATCGTGAACTACTCGATCCTCGCGGGTCGCGCGTCCGTGATGATGACCAGCTACGTGCCGCTGGAAGCCAAGCACGAATTCTACCTGGGCATCCTGCTGTTTGCGGTAGGCGCCTTGCTGGGTGTGGTGAACTTCTTCGGCGGTCTATACATCGCCAAGCGCGACAAGACCTATAAGGGAAGCATCCCGCTTGTGGTGTTCGGCGCGCTTGCCGCCGCGATCATTGCCGTCATCACCATCATCCATGGGGCGATCGCGCTTGTTCCCACCTGGTTGTGGTCCGCGGGCCTGATCGAAACCGCCCCCGACGCCGGGTGGTACCGCCTGATGTGGTGGGGCCTGGGCCACCAGTCGCAGCAGGTGAACGTCACCGCCATGGTCGCCGTGTGGTACCTGATGGCAACGCTGACCGTGGGTGCACGCCCGTTGAACGAGACGGTGTGCCGTCTCGCGTTCGTGCTCTACATCCTCTTCATCAACCTGGCTTCGGCACACCATCTCCTTGTGGACCCGGGCGTCGGCGCTGGTTGGAAGATGTGGAACACCAGCTACGCCCTCTACCTCGCCGTGCTGGCCAGCATGATCCATGGGTTCACCGTACCCGCGGCGGTCGAGGTGGCGCAGCGCAAGAAAGGAGTCGGTGGGCTGTTCGGTTGGTTGACGAAAGCTCCATGGAAGGATCCCGGGTTTTCCGCGTTCTTCCTGTCCCTGCTGATCTTCGGGTTTGGCGGCGGCATCACCGGCGTCACCCTGGGCACGCATCAGATCAACATCATCGCGCACAATACGCTGCGCATCCCCGGCCACTTTCACATGACCGTCGCCGGCGGCACCAGCCTCGCCTTCATGGGCTTGGCGTACTATGTCGTGCCGCTGATCTTCCAGAAGGAGTACCCGGCCCGGATTCTCGCCCGCATCCAGCCCTACATTTTCGGGTTCGGCATCGTGGTAATGGGCGTGGGGATGACGCTCGCCGGAAGCCTCGGCGTGCCGCGCCGCCATCCCGATGTTGACTTCACCGGTGCGAGGCTCAGCGCAAACCTTGGCGACGCCAGCCCGTTCCTGGCCATGGTGGGCATCGGCGGAACAATCGCCGCGATCGGCGCCCTGATTTTCATCGGGTTGACCGTGTGGGCGGTTTTCTTCGGCAAGAGCAACAAGGGACGAGCCATGACAAGCTGGCAGAAGCCTGAGCAGGACCGGCTGAATCGGAACCTGCTGTCCACGCACTGGAACCCGGACGCGGAGAAGCTGCGGCCGCGCGGGACGATGGTGCTGACGTTCATCTTCCTTGCCAGCTTCGCGGTGTACTACTTCGCGAACTGGAAAGCACTGGTGGACGTGTGGCCTGTGAAGTAGCGGATCGCGGGCGAAGTCCCGCACACGGAAGGAGAGAGCCGTGACAACCATGGAGGCCGACCAAGGGACTGGGTCAAACGTTGGGTGTTCGGCGCGCGGCGTCCGGTGTTCGGAAGAGAAGCAACGCCGGTCCCCGGCGCCGGACACCGGGCGCGCCAGGCAACACCCCCGATGGTGCCCGGTCAGCATCGCGCGCGGCGCAGCCGGATCAGCAAGGGCGCTGTTCGAGGGACCGTGGTTTGCAGTGTTCATGATGAGCGTGCTGGTTCTGTGGAACGCGCTCATCCTGACCCTGATGCTGATGCCGCCGGCCAATGGCCCGCTCGGCTCGTTCACCGAGGACTTTCGCCGCCGCTGCCTGGAGTTCGATGCCGTCACGGGCAGTGTGGTGTGGGGCAACGCCCTGCCCTACATCACGGTCCCCGCGGTGCTGGCGACCGGCACTCTGCTCGTGTACCGCAGACAGTTGGGTGCCGCGCTGCGCAGACCTTTGGCTCTCTCCATCTGCGTCGGCGCGGCGCTCGTTGCTGTGGCTCTGGGCGGTGCCAGCCTGGTGTCGATGGCGGGCCAGCCCGCCGAATCTGCAGAATTGGATTTCCCAGCCGACAAACTGCGGACTGCGTTGCACGCGCCGCAATTCAACTTGACCAACCAGGATGGGAACGGCGTTTCACCGCAGGAGTTCGGCGGGGATGTCGTGCTGATTACCGCCGTCTATGCGACGTGCCCCGACTACTGCCCGATGATCCTGACCCAGGCGAAGCAGGCCCTCGCGGGCCTGACCGAAGAAGAGCGTACCTCGGTGCACGTCATCGCCGTCACCCTGGACCCCGCCCGCGATGACCGGCAGGCGCTGGCCCGCATGGCGCGGGGCCACCGCGTTGCCGCGCCGCAGTGGAACCTGGTCACTGGCGACGTGCGCGAAGTGAATCGCGTCCTGGATGACATGGGCGTATGGCGCGCGTGGAACGTCGAAAAGCGGCGCCTCGACCACAACAACGTGTTCCTGCTGATCGACCGTCAGGGCCGCCTTGCTTATCGCTTCTCGCTTGGCGACGTGCAGCAGGCATGGCTGACCGATGCGCTGCGTTTGCTGGTGCAGGAGCCGGAGGCGCGGCCATGAACCTCCCGTTCGATGTTCGGAGTTCGGTGTTCGATGTCGAAGATGCCGCCGTGGACCGAGGTCCGGAGTCCGGAGTCGATCGTTCGCAGTTTGGTGTTGGCGATGCGGTAACACCGAACGCCGAACACCTGACGCCGAAGCTGCCGACAACTCCGAACACGAGAGTAGCTGATGCCCGTCACGACACTCCACCGCGCGGCGACAGAGTGCTCGCCGCCGGCGAGCGTTTGTGGGATCGGGCCGAAAAGCTGCTCACCTTCGGTCTCCCGCGCGAATGGAACCCGTTTGCCTACACCGGCGCACTGGCGGGGTTCACGTTCATCGTCGCCGCCATCACCGGTATCGCCCTGCTGATCTGGTATGACACCAGCGTGCACACCGCGTACGCCTCTGTGGAAGCCATGCAGGCTCAACCTTGGGGATCGGGCCTGGTGCGCGCACTGCACCGCTACAGCTCTGACGCGTGCGTGCTGTTTGCCGTGATCCACGCCGTTAAGCTGTTTCTCGCGCGGCGCTTTACCGGCGCGCGTTGGCTCGCGTGGGTGACCGGGATCGTCATCCTGGCGCTGATTTGGCTGGACGGATGGCTGGGCTACTGGCTGACCTGGGACCAGCGCGCGCAGGCGATCGCGGTGGGCACGGCGCACGTGCTGGACGCGCTGCCGATTTTTCCCGAGCCGATTGCGCGCAGCTTCCTGACCGATGAAAGCGTCAATTCACTGATCTTCTTCGTTGTGTTTTTCGCCCACGTGCTGCTGCCGGTTCCCGTCGGCGCGGTGATCTGGCTGCATCTGGCGCGCGTGCGCAAGCCCAAGTTCCTGCCGCCGCGCAAGCTGGTGTACGTGACGCTGGCCGCGCTCGTGCTGGTGTCGCTGCTGGTACCGGCGTCGCTGGCCGCGCCCGCCGACATGGGCGCGCTGTTGCTGGATTTCGACATCGACTGGTTCTACCTGCTGCCGCTGTTCCTCACGGACCGAATCGATGGGTGGACGTTCTGGATGGTAGCCGTTGCCATCGTCGCGTTGCCGGCGGCAATCCCGTTCCTGCTTTCGCGGGGGCGAAGAAAGCCCGCCGAGGTCGACGCGCGCCTGTGCACGGGGTGCACCCAGTGCGTGCAGGACTGCCCCTTTGACGCGATCTCAACGGTGCCGCACGAGGGCAAAGTCGAATTGGTGGCGCTGGTCGATCCTTCGCGCTGCGTAAGCTGCGGCGTATGCGTGGGGGCGTGCGATGCGGGCGCCATGGGCTTCGAAGAATTGCAACGCCGCGACGTGCGTGATCGCGTGGTTGCCTGGATGAAGCAGCCCGGGCCGCGCGCCATCCTGTTTGCGTGCGCCGACAGCCCGGCGGCCAAGCTGCGTTATGACACGGAAAGCGGGTTGTCAGGAGACCTGCCCGGGTGGCGCGTGGTGGCGGTGCCGTGCTCGGCGTGGTTTCACCCGTCGCTGATCGAGCTGATCGCGAGGCAAGGTGGGCGTTGCATGATCGTTGGATGTGCGGGGGTTGAGCCGCGTTGCCGGCTGGGGGAAGAGATCACGCGAGAGCGCGCCGCCGGGGCACGACACCCGATTTTCAACCCCGAGCGCATCCCGGATGGGTCTTTTCGCGTCGTCGTCCCCCGCGACACGGGCGAGCTGAAACGGTACGCCGACGACTTTGTGGGGGGTGCGCCTGCACAGAAAACACGCGCCCGCGGAAAGGGACGCCTGCTGCTGTCGGGCGCGCTCTCCACCGTCGTGCTTGCCGGGGTGATGGTGCTGATGTCGCGTTTCGTGTACGTGCAACCGGAGCACCCGGAAGCAATGTTCGTGTTCGCGTTCAAGCACGCCGGTCAGGAAGTCGCCGACAACACGGAGGTGGACACGGAGCTGAAACACTTGCAGGGGATGAAACAGCGCGTGCGGCGGGTACCGGTGCGCGTCCGCATTGCCGTGGACGGGCGCGTAGTGCATGAACTTTCCTACGAACCGCGCGGTGTGCGCGGCGACAGCGCAAGCGTCGGCACGGTTGAGTTGGGGATCGAGCCCGGCGAGCACGATGTGGAAGTCGCCGTGGGCGACTCGGCGGACCCCCACGAGTGGACGCACACCGTTCGTCGCACGGTGATCTTTGAGGCAGACCGGCGGCAGGTATTGCAGTTCGCCAACGAGTTCCACTGGAGTGGCGAGTAGGCGCCCAGGCGTGTCCCGGCCGGGCCCGACGCTCTGCGCGCGTAAACCGCGGTGCTGGCACTTGCAGCGCGAGCCCGCTGCAAGCAATTCATGCGCCTGTTCCCTTGAATACTTCCATGCCCGGCGCGGTTTGAAGCCGGCCGCGCAGGCTTGCGCTCATTTTTGCCAGCCGCTGCAACTGGTACTCGCCCAATTCCTTCAATGTGCGCGAGTTCAACTCCTCAAGGTAGCGGGTGCGGACTTCCGCCCAGAAGTCGTGCAGCGGGCAGGCGCCCGCGTCGCTGCAGACCGACTGCCCGAGGATGCACTCCTCGCATTTCTTCAGGTCTTCAAACGGAGCGACGATGTCGCGCAGCTTGATCTTTTCAGCAGGTTTGGCGAGCGCGAACCCTCCCTGACGGCCGCGCGTGGACTTAAGCACGCGCACACGCACCAGCTGCTGCAGGATCTTG
>CAZNBU010000123.1:0-7348 GCA_964571035.1 uncultured Planctomycetaceae bacterium
AGCCCCTTGCTCAAACAGACGCTCACCGTGTCAAACGACGCGCACAACTCCTTCAGCGGCACGCCGGTCGCAACATGTGCGTTCCACAGGCGCGCGCCATCAAGGTGATATGCGGCTTTGTGCTTGCGCGCAACTTCACCCAGCGCGTGGATGTTCTCCATCGGGATCACGGTCCCGCCGGCTGCGTTGTGGGTGTTTTCTACGGTGATGACGGCTGTGCGCGGGTTGTGAATGTTCTTGGGCCGGATCAGCCGCTCAACCTCGGCTGGATCCATCACGCCCATCTTGCCGTGTACGGGGCGCACCTGCGCGCGGGCGATCAGGGCCAGCGCGCCGCTTTCGTTGTTGTAGGTGTGCGCGCCGAACTCGCAGATCACTTCTTCGCCGTCGCGGGCGTGGAGCGCAATCGCGATCTGGTTGCCCATGGTACCGCTTGGCACGAACAGACCGGCTTGCTTGCCCAGCAGGTCGGCGGTCATCTGTTCGAGCTTGATCGCCGTGGGCTCGGTACCCAGCACGTCGTCGCCCAGCTCGGCTTTGGCCATCGCTTCACGCATGGCGGGCGTGGGCAGCGTCACGGTGTCGGAACGGAAATCAGAGATGGCATGCATACGGGCCCCGCTGGCATTGGTCTGGCAGGAATCTACATTCGCCGGGGTTATGCCCAAGCCGAAGCTACAGCTGATCTTTACAGGCGGCACCATCAGCATGCGCGACGATGCCGGCACCGGCGCTGTGCCCGTGCTGCGCGGCGAGGATTTGCTGCGCGAGATCCCAAGCCTGGACGAGTTCTGCCACGTCCAGGTACACGACTTCGGCCAGTTGCCGGGGCCGCACATGACGCCCGCCCGCATGTTTGAGCTTTCCAACCTGGTGCAGAAATCGCTGGCCGAGGGCGCTGACGGCGTCGTCATCACGCACGGTACAGACACTTTGGAAGAGACGGCTTACCTGCTGGACCTGCGCCACACCGGCGCACAGCCGGTCGTGTTCGCGGGCGCCATGCGCACCAGCAGCCAGCTTTCGTGGGACGGGCCGGTGAACCTGTACGAGGCCTGTCGAGTGGCGGCAGATCCCCGCTCGCGCAACCGGGGCGTGCTGGTGGTGATGAACTCGACGGTGTTCGCAGCCAGCGAAGTCACCAAGACCTACACCGACGCGCTGGATACGTTCGCATCGCCGGACATCGGGCCGCTCGGCATTTTCGACGGCAAAGAACTTCTGTGGCATCGCGGGCCGGTAGGCCGGCGCGAATTGCGCGCCGACCGGCTTGAACACGGTGTCGGGCTTGTTGTCGCCAGTGCAGGCGACGATGGCGGGTTGATCGACCATTGCGTGAAGCGCGGCGACAAGGGGCTGGTCATTGAGGCTCTCGGTCGAGGCAACCTGCCACCGCCCATGGCGGCGGCGGCGAAGCGGGCTGTGGAAGCCGGTGTGCTGGTTGTGCTCACGTCGCGCTGCTGGGGCGGGCGCGTCAGCGGCACATACGGGTATGAAGGCGGCGGTGCAAGACTGAAAGAGATGGGCATCGTGTTTGCGCCCGGGCTGCCGGGCCACAAGGCGCGCATGCTTACAATGGCTGCGCTGGGCGCGGGGATGGACGCACAGGGGCTCCGGTCATGGATCCAGGGCTGAACGCAAAAGTGCTGATCACAGCCGGGCCGACGCACGAGTTCATTGACGACGTGCGGTTCATCGGCAACCCCAGCACAGGATTGATGGGGATTGAGCTGGCGAAGGCGGCCAAGGGCGCCGGCGCGGAGGTCACGGTGGTCTGCGGGCCGACGCACCTCACACCGCCGGTGGGGGTGCACTGGGTACCGGTGGTCAGCGCGCAGGACATGTACGGCGCTGTCAAAGAACGCTTTGACGCGTGCGAGGTGTTTATCGCGGCGGCGGCTGTCAGCGACTACCGGCCCAAGGATCGCCTGAAGGGCAAGTACAAGAAGGGCCCGAAGTCGATCCAGTTGGAACTTGTGAAGACCACCGACATCCTCGAAAGCATGGGCAAGCGGCGGCAGGACGGCCAGACACTGGTGGGTTACAGCCTTGAGGTGGACGACCCGATCGAGCATGGGCTGCAGAAGCTCAAGCGAAAGCGTTGCGACCTGATGGTGGTCAACACGCCGGGGCACTTCGGCGACGCGAGCGAGCACGTCTGGATCATCAATTCGCAGGGAGTTGTTGCGGAGCTGCCGCCTTCGGGCAAGGATGTTGTGGCCGCGAAGGTGATCGAGCTGGTGGCGCTCGCGAGAGCCGGGGAAGAATTGCCGCTGGTCAGAACGCTTGAGGACGAATGAACCGCTTCTTTGCATTTGAGTATGAAGGCGAGCGCGGGTTAGGCGTGGAGCGCCTTGGCGTGCTGCATGACATCACACGGGGCGCGGTGCGCGACTTCGGCAAGCGCGACCTGATCGAGTTCCTGCAGACCGACGAGCTTGATCCGCTCATTGCCAGCATCGACGATCAGTCGCTGCTGGTGGAAGAGATGCCGGGCTCGTTCACCTGGCTGCCGCCGATCCCGCGCCCGGGCAAGATCCTGGCGATGGTGCAGAACTATCGCAAGCACGCCGCAGAGTTCGGGAACACGGCGCCGCCCGCGCCGGTCTGGTTCGGCAAACTGTCGAGCAGCCTTGCGGGCCACGGCGCCGAGATCGTGATCCCGAAATGGGTGGACGGTCGCGTCGATCACGAGATTGAACTGGGCGCGATCATCGGCCAGACGGTCAAGGAAATCGCGCCCGAAAGCGCGCTGGACTGTGTTGCCGGGTACACGATCGTGAACGACATCAGCGCGCGCCGCATCCAGAAAGACGACCGCGAGAACAAGCACCCCTGGCTTCGCAGCAAGAACTTTGACTCGTTCACGCCGATGGGCCCGTTCTTCGTGCCGGCGCGCTACATTGAAGACCCGCAGGCGCTGACCCTGATCTGCCGCGTCAACGACGAAGTGCGGCAGGAAGCTACCACCGGCGACATGGTTCACTCTGTCGCCGCCATTGTCGCCGAGATGTCCCGCTGGATGACACTTGAGCCCGGAGACGTTATCGCTACAGGAACCCCGGAGGGCGTGGGCAACTTGGCGCGCGGCGACGTGTGCGAATGCGAGATCGCGGGCTTGGGCGCGCTGCGCAACCCGGTGAACCGCGCACCAAGACCGCCGAAAGAATCCTGAGTGGACGAGCCGCGAGACCTATCGGATTACACCAAGGCAGCCGAGTTGCTGAAGCAATCACGGCGCGTGGTGCTCGGCGGCCATCCGCAGATGGACGGCGACGCGCTGGGCAGCCTGCTCGCGCTGCGGGCCTCGCTGATGGCAGCAGGGCGCGAATGCCTGGCCGTCACGCAGGACCTGGACGCGGGCAAGTACAGTTTTCTGGCGGGCGCCGACACCTTGATCCCGCTAGATCAGTTGCCCGACCTCGCCGGCTACGACACGTGCGTGATGGTGGATTGCGGCGCGGTCAGCCGCGCGCGGGCAGTGCTTGAGCGCATGCCAAAGCACCTGAAGGTCGTGAACCTCGACCACCACATCGACAACCCGGGGTTCGGCGACGCAGCCGTCGTGCTGCCGCACGCAAGCAGCACCGGCGAAGTCGTCTTCAACACGCTAAAGCAAGCCGGGATCGCGCTGACCAAGTCCGCCGCCGAGGCGCTGTTTGTCGCGATCGTCACAGACACCGGGCGCTTCATGTTCAACAACAGCACACCCGACAGCTACCGCATCATCGCCGGTTTGATCGAAGACTTTGGCCTGGACGTGTCGGGGCTGACGGCCGGCATTTACCGCAACAAGACGGTCGAGCGCATGAAGCTGGAGTCCATGGTCGCCGGTACGCTCAAAACCCACATGGACGGCAAGATCGTGGTTGCGGTGGTCACGCGCCAGATGATGGACGACACCGGGTGCAACGAAGCCGAGGCCACCGAGATGGTGGCGATCCCCAAGTCTCTCGGCGGCGCCATGGTCTCCGTGCTGTTCCGCGAGAGCGCTGCCGATGAAGTGAAAGTCTCCTGGCGCAGTGAAGGCCAGATCGCGGTGAACGACATCGCCGCCAAATTCAAGGGCGGCGGCCACCTGCGCGCCGCGGGCGCCAACATTCGCGGCAAGCCGGTGGCGGAGCTTGAGCGCGAGGTGGTGGACGCCACGGTCGCCGCGCTCGAAGCAACGCTGAAGCGCACCGGCGGCGCGATCATCGTCTGATATCCACACAGTTGCGCGCTGCCACCGCTGGATAGACTGCGGTGATGGCGATGAATCGCTCGCAACTGGCAAGGCAGCTTCGCGGGCAAGTGGAACTGCTTGCGATGGGGGGCGTTCGCGACTTGCCGCTCAAGGGAAAGGTCTCGGTGGCCCAACCAAAGTCGAAGCCGCCGGCACCGCCGCCAGCGCCCACGCAACAGCGTGCGGCAGCCAAACCATCGGCTGCGGGTTACAACCCCGTGGTGGTGGAGTCGGTAGCGTTACAGGAACTGAAGGGGTTCGACAGCGATCCGGCACGCGCGCTGGAGCCGGTGGCTGAGCAGGTGCGCGTTTGCGCCAATTGCCAGCTATGCGAAACGCGCACGCAGACCGTGTTCGGCACGGGCAACCCGCGCGCGCCGCTGATGATTGTTGGTGAAGCGCCGGGCGGTGATGAAGACGCCAAGGGCATCCCGTTTGTCGGCCGCGCCGGCAAGCTGCTCACGGACATCATTGAAAAGGGCATGAAGTACAAGCGCGAGCACGTCTACATCGCCAACGTGCTTAAGTGCCGTCCGCCGCACAACCGCAACCCGGAGCCAGCCGAGATCGAGGCCTGTCGCGGATACCTCCAGAAGCAGATCGAGATCATCAACCCCAAGGTGATTCTCGCGGTCGGGTTGTTCCCCGCGCAGTGGTTGACCGGCCGCAAGCTCGCCATCGGCAAGCTGCGCGGGCAGGTGTACGAAGTGAACGGGCGCAAGGTGATCGCGACCTATCACCCCGCGTACGTACTGCGCAACTACACGGTCGAAACGCGCAAGAAGGTCCACGAAGACGTGCTACTGGCGGTGGACATTCTCGGCCCGCCGCCACTGATTCAGGATTGAGCGGCGGGTGCCTGTCCGCGCTGCCGGTGCTACAACGGCGGAATGTCGTGGTACATCATCCTGTTCATGATTCTGTCGCTTGTGCTTGGCGCGGGAATTCTTGCCTTCATTTACTTCGGGTTGCTTCGGAAGAAGGACGAGGCTCCTCCCGGATCACCTGGGCCGTGAAGCACAGGACTTCCGTCCCGGGCTCGCGCCATGCGCGCTCGCTCAAACCGGCCTTGCGGCAGGTCTGGGTTAGAAACATTTCGCGGTCCCATCCCCACTCGACAGCCACCTGCGGCAGCAGCACACCCGAGCGTGCGCCGCGGCGCACGTACAGTCCGTGACGCCCGACTTCGACCGCCGCAGGATCCGTGGCGACCATGGGCGACAGCACGCTTACTTCGTAAACGAGATCGTCGAGCTCACCCGCAGTCACCGGCGGGAAGCGGGGGTCGCGCGTACCCGCCGAGATCGCCAGCTCCAGGATCAAGTCGCCCAGCGGGCCGTCGCCGACCATGTGGCCGATACACCCGCGCAGCTCGCCCTCTTTGGTATGCAAGCTGACGAACGCGCCGCACGGCAACGCAAGCCCGCCGGTGAACGGTTGCTCGGGTCGGAGCCGACGGCCCGCGCGCACGAAGTGGTCAAGGCTGGAACGCGCGAGCACGAGCACCTCACGTGCTTCGGATTCGGTCAGCGTTTCACGCTGCGCGTCCATCGATTAGCTCCTTGCGGACAAGGCGCGAGCGAATATGCTCCGGGCCGCACTGAGCGCGGCTCACGTCGCACTATATCGCCCGGGGCTGAAACGCCCACAGCAAGGCTGACGCATGGAAATCGTTGTCTGCATTCGGCGCGCACCCACAACCGACGCGCGCATCAAACCCGGCCCGGACGGCAAAACCTACGATCCTGCCGGCATCAACTACGACATCAGCGAATACGACAAGTTCGCGGTGGAAGCCGCGATCCAGCTGAAAGAAAAGCACAGCGGCGAGGTCACCGTGCTCTGCATGGGACCCGCCGCCGCGACCAAGGAAGTCCGCACGGCCATTGCGATGGGGTGCGACGCCGCGGAGTTGCTGGTCGATGACGGGTTCCACGACTCGTGGGCGACCGCCAGCGCGCTGGCAGCCAAGCTCAAGACCTTGCCGCATGACATTGTGCTATTCGGGTGGAACAGCGTTGACAACCAGAGCGCAGCCACCGGCCAGATGGTTGCCGAGATTCTCGGGCTGCCGAGCGTCAGCGTCGCGGTCGGCATGGAGCTGGCGGACGGCGTCGCCAACGTCGAGCGCCTCGCCGCCGGAGGCAAGCGCGAGAAGTACAGCGTGAAGCTGCCCGCTGTCATCACCTGCCAGAAGGGCCTGAACAAGTACCGCAGCCCGAACATGAAGGGCATCATGGCGGCCAAGAAGACCAACGTCCCGGAGACGCCCGCCGGCGCGCCGGCGGACGGCGTTGCGGTCATGAAAATGGAGCCGCCACCGCCGCGCGCTGACGGCAAGATAGTCGGCAAGGGCCCGGAGGCGGTGGGTGACCTGGTGCGCCTGCTGCGCGAAGAAGCGAAGGTGATTTGAGCACGAAAGATCAGTCCATGGCGAATGACGTTCTGGTGTTTGTGGAGTGTGCAGAAGGCAAGCCGATCAAGGCTGGTTTGCAGGCGCTGGGCGCCGCATCTCGGCTGGCCGCGGAGCTTGGCGGCAAGGCGATCGCGCTGGTGATTGGCGGCGGCGACGCTTCCGGGCTTGGCAGCAAGGGGGCAGGTCGAATCCTTGCAGCTACTGGCGACGCGGTTGCGTCTTACTCGCCCGACGGATATGCGCGGATCATTGCCGAGCAGGCGCAAGCCACCGGCGCGGCGGCCGTTCTGGCAAGCGCCACCCCGATGGGCAAGGACTTCATGGCACGCGCCGCGGCACGCGCCAAGTGCGGGTTGGCGGCGGACTGCACCGACCTTCGCGCAGACGGCGGCAAGCCGGTCGCAACACGCCCGGTGTATGCCGGCAAAGCCCTGATCACAGTGCAGGCGCCGGGGCCGCTGTGGGCGACGCTGCGCGCGAACGCGTTCGCTGAAGGCGAAGGCGGCGGTGCGGGTTCCGCGGAGAGTGTGGCGGTATCGTTCGGCGCGGGCGACCTGCTGGCGGTGGTGAAAGAAGTGGTTGAGGGTGTGCGCGGCAAACTCGATGTGGCAGAAGCCGAGATCGTGGTTTCCGGCGGCCGCGGCCTCAAGGATCCTTCCGGCGAAGGCAAGCAGAACTGGGAGAACCTGCAGAAGCTCGCGGACGCG
>CAZNBU010000123.1:7358-8721 GCA_964571035.1 uncultured Planctomycetaceae bacterium
GGGGCTTCACGCGCGGTGGTGGATGCCGGTTGGCGTCCACACGGCGATCAGGTTGGGCAAACCGGCAAGACGGTCAGCCCGAAGCTGTACGTCGCGTGCGGAATCAGCGGCGCGATCCAGCATCTCGCGGGCATGAGCGGCAGCAAAGTGATCGTTGCAATCAACAAGGATGAAAACGCGCCGATCTTCAAGATCGCGGACTACGGCATCGTGGGTACGGTGGAGGACGTGGTGCCTGCATTGACCGAGGCAGTCCGCCAGGCGACACAGGGTTAGTACTAGTGTGCAGAAACCCCGAATCGCGTATTCCGCAAGGGTGGCGGTCGTTAGTCGACTAGTTTTCCACAACTCGTGGGCATCTGTGCGGCGGTGCTGTTTTATGAAATTGGTGTTAAGTGGTTGCGCGCTTTACAACGCGTAAATTATAAAGTGGATCGCTGCTGACATACCTAACTTGAGGGATATTCCGTAGTTAGGACCCGAGAATCCCATCACTCTCGCCGAGAGCAGTCTTGGGCACCCAGGCAAGCTCTTTTTCTCGCCTTCATTTTTCCTCGTTCAAGCCACTTCGCTAACACTTTATCCACAAACTCTGTGGGAATGTGCCTCCCTGTTCCTGACACACCTACCGGACCTTGAGCCTGTCGCCTCCCACAGTAACCTTACGCCGCATCCCCAAGGGGCCACCATGGCAGCCACCAACAAGCGCAAGAGCGGCAAGGCGGCCAAGAAGAAGGCTCCGAAGAGAAAGTCGCCACCCGCGCGCGCCGCAGGCAAGAAAAAGAAGGCACGCGCGAAACCGCCCACCAAGAAGAAGGCGGGCAAGAGCGCGCCAAAGTCCAAGAGCAAGACTCGCAAGGTTGGTCGGGCGAAGAAGAAACACCCGTCGATCACTGCACCGGCTGTCAAAGCGGTACCGAATCGCACCACCACTCCGGTTCACATGATCCGAGCCCGGTTCACCGAGCCGCTGCGCCGCGCCAGCGAGTATGAAAACGTACGGGCCTTGATTAAGGGCCAGGCGCTCAAGCTAGGCTCGCGCACGTTCCTGATCCACGAAGACGACGGGCGCGAGTACAGCTTCGAGAAACTCGACGAATACACCACCCGCTTCGCCAACCTGTTGGCCGACTTGGGCGCCGAACCGGGCCAGCGCGTCGCGCTGATCATGTCCAATTCGCCCGACTTCGCGTTTGCGTTCCTGGGCGCGATGAAGGGCGGGTACGTCGCCGTTCCGCTCAACACGCAGCAATCGTTGGAAACCATCAGCTTTGCGCTCAAGGACTGCGCCGCGTCGTTTGTGGTAACCGACAAGGCAAACCTGGGGCGGGTCCGCGAAGTCACGCCCGGCATGGACGCGCTC
>CAZNBU010000124.1:0-8613 GCA_964571035.1 uncultured Planctomycetaceae bacterium
ACGGCGCGCGTCGCGTCACCTCAACGGGAACCAGCTTATGTTTCCATTGCGCAGGCTTTGCATGTAGGTGCGCGAAGCCACCGGCGCGACCAGCAACTCCAGCGGGTCGATCGCAACCGGGATGCGCCCGGTGATCGCGCGCTTGCTGACACTGACCTCGGCAATGTCGCCCGACAGCGGGCGCGCAACCAACGCCGTGTTCCCGTTGCGCGAGAACACGATGCCGCCGATGAACCCGACCACACGCTCGCCGCGGTGCCAGCGTTCTTCTTCCTCTATAGATACCTCGGCGACCTGCTGCATGCTGTCGAGGTCGTAGACGAACACACTGGAATGCGCGCTCACCCACGCCTCGCGCCGCGTCGGGTGAAATGCTACGCGCGCCAGCGCCTGCTGCTCCACGGGCCACACCAGGTCCGCCACCAATTCATGCGTGCGCGCGTCCAGCACGAACAGGTGGCTGCTGTCCCCTACCGTAAGCCAGTGGCGCTCGCCGCCCGGCTCAAGGTACAGCGAGCCCGGCAGCGCGGTCTGTTGCAGAAAGGCCAGCGGCACCACGCGAAAACTGCCGCTTGAGCCATCCAGCTCGTACAGTGCCGGGCACTGGGTGTCGCCGTCGCCGGTCGGCGCGAGCCCCGGCACCACGATCAGCTCGTCACGAATGCGTTCGAAAATCTCCAGCGGCAGCGCGGTCCGCTCGGTGCGGAACGCGGCGATCTGCGGCACGTCGGTCAACTTCTCGTTGACCCGCGCCGGCTTCTTCTCTACCAGCCGCGCGATCTGCGCCATGTCGTACAGCTTCAACCGCAACCCGCCCGGCGAGCGCGGCCAACCGTCGCATACAACCAGGTGCCCGCCGCGCGTCGGCCACGCGCGCAGTTGCGACCGCGACGCCGCAAGCTGCACGTGCGAATCAATGCGGACGTCATCCGGCTGAAACGCGTACAGCACGTCCAACCCGTCTACCCGGCGGCGGTAGAACATGGTGTCGCCGGTTGGCGAGAGGAACACGGGCGCCCCTAGTGATGCGAACGGAAGTCGTCGATGGCCCGGCCAAGCCGCGCCAGCCCTTCCCGCAGGTTGATCGGCTCAACGCGATACCCGATGCGCAGCCAACCCGGCGACTGGAAGTATTCGCCCGGCGCAACCAGCACGCCGTAGTCGTTGCGGCAGACGGTGGCCAGGTTGCCGGTCTCCTTGATGCCCTTGACCCGCAACCACAGCGTGATGCCACCCGGCGGCTCAAAATACTCGATGTCGTCGCGCGAGCTCGCCCATTCCTTGATGATCGGCCAGTTCTGGTCGTGCAGCCGGCGCGCGGCCTGGCGCAGGCGCGGCATGTTCTCGAGCGCGCGCACGCCGAGGTTCTGCGTGATCGTCGGCAGCTCGGGGTCCACGATGTCGATCAGGTCGAGCATGCGCGACACGACCTTCTCCGGCGCCGCTGCCCAACCGAAGCGCAGGCCGCCAAGGCCGTAGACTTTCGTGAGGCTGCTGGTCGCGATTACGTTGTCGCCGAGGTTGAAGGCGCTGTAGTCTTCGCCCGGGCGCAGGTGGTCGATGTAGAGCTCATCCACCAGCACCAGCGCGCCCGCCTCGGCGGCGGCGTCCACGATCTCCTGCATTTGCTCGCGCGGGGTGAACGCCATGCTGGGGTTGTGCAGGTTGCTCAGCACGACCATGCGCACGTCGTCCTTGAGCAGCTTCTTCAACTCGGCGATATCGGGCTGGTATCCCTGGTCATGCCGCCGCACCAGCGGCACCACCTCCGCCTGCACCAGCGACGCCAGGCTGAAGAACTGCGGGTAGCCCGGCGTCTCGATGATGACCTTGTCGCCCGGGGCCACCTGCGACGCGAATACAAGAAAGTTGGCTTCGCTGCTGCCCGCCGTCAGCACGATCTGCTCGCCACCGCAGCGGTACTTCTCGGCCAGGCGCGCGACGTTGCGCGGGTCGCCGTAGTTGCTGCACAGGCTGGTCAGACTGAAGTCGGTGTCCTTAAACCCCACCTGCTCGCCGCGCGGGGGGCTCATCCCGCTGCCCGCCATGAAGATGCCGTCGGCGTATTCAAGCCGTTTGGCATAGCGCATGTACTGGAAGGGATCGAAATCCATGCAGACTTTGTAGCGGCGCGGGCGGGGGCTGACAAGCTTGTAAGCTCGCCCAGATTGCACCCGCTCAGGGTGAAGTTCCCCACGCCGTGCGTCCGATAAAGGGATGGCGATAGTGCCCGGAGGCGCACGTGAACAGCGAGACCAGCACCGGACTGTCCAAAGTCGAGGTCATACGCATCGACGACGCCCGCATTGGCGAAGCCGCCGTCGAATACGTGCCCGCCGAGGCCGAGTTCAAGATCGTCGTAAACGGTCGCATCGAGACCGCCCTGCACTGCGCGCCGCACCGCATCAAGAGCCTGATTGTCGGGTGGCTGATCGGCGAGGGCGTGATCGACCGTGAGAGCGACTTTGTGGCCATCGACACTGATCTCGACAACCTCGTCGTGCGGGTGACGATCGGCGAAGAAGCCGCGGCGGCGTTTGAATCCCGCGCGCTGACCGGCCCCGTAGGCGTGCTGAGCGAGCCGGAGTTCCCGCGCCGCGTGACCACCGAGCTTTCGATGAAGCCCGAAGACGTGGTCGAGCTTGCGCAGCGCTTCAAGAAGCTGTTTCTAAGCTTGCGCAGCAGCGAGCGCATGTGCTACCTCGCGGCGTTTGCCCAGAACGGCGAAATCCAGAGCTATGGCGAGGGGTTCCACCGCATCAACGCCATGTACCGCGCGCTGGGCGAGCTGGTGATCGCAGGCGTCGCGCCGGAAAATCGCATCGCGCTGGCCAACTTTGGCCTGACGCGGCAGATGACGCTGCGCCTTGCCCGCGCGGGTGTGTGCATGGCGATTTGCGCGGCACCCCCCAGCAACGCGGCGATTCAAGCCGGCAACGACTACTACCTCAGTATCGTGAGCACGGCGATCGGCGGCCGCATCACCGTCTACAGCGCCCCATGGCGCGTAATCTAGCCCGGTCCGCCTGCACGACGTAGCCTTGGCGGAGTCGGGTAAGGACCGGGTGGTCGCGTAGCCTCGCAGACGTACATCAGGTGAACACCAGCAACGCCGCCGAGCCGTGCCCCACAATCGTCAGCGCGGGCGGCACCAGCACCAGCGCCGCCAACCCCGCCTTGGGCGCGGTGTAGCGGCCGTCCTCGCCTATCGTGATGCCCGCGGGCATGTCGTCCACAACGCAGTTGCGCGTCGGGTCTCGCGGGTCGTACAGGATCTGCTCCGCTTCTTCATCTTCGAGGCGCCGCGTGTCATGCGACTTGGCAATCGCGCGGTGTTTCGACCCGTCGGCGGCTTCGAAGGCGTACTCCAGTTTGTAGACCGTCTGGTTGTTGATCTTGGTGTTGGTCGGCGTCTTCGACACGCGCTTGCCGCGGGTAAGCACGCCGTTCGCGAGCAGACTGCTGCGCCGCAGACCGACGCGGAACCCGAAAAACACCAGCACCACCCCGATCAGCGGAAAGATCACGAAGATCAGGAACCAAGCCTCCAGCGGAGAAGTGCGCGCGCCCTTGATGCGCGAAACACCAGTGTTCTCGGCGACATACTCGACCGGAACCTGCCCGCCCACCGCGTACTGCGAGCCAAGCGTATACGATGCCCCCTTGAGAACACGCCCGGAGCCATCCTTGTAGGAGTACAGCACCTTGTAGATCGGCGTGCCGGGCGAGTGGTCCGAGCCGCCTTCGCTGATGCCGGTTGACTCGATCGCCGACACCTCGCCCTTGCCGTCCACCAGGTCGCCCGAGAACTTCCACAGCGACGAAATGTCGGTCGCCGGAATCAGGAACCACATGAAGATCAGCGAGAACCCAAGCCAGATCCAACCGAACGTCTGAAGCCACCCGCCAAACAGCGACACCGCGCGCACGCTCAAAGGCACACCACGCAAAGCCGGAGAAACCGGCTGCTCAGGACCACGGCGGTCATACTTGTCGAGGTTGCTCACGTTCGCCCCCGCTGATTCTCCGCCGCGCCGGCGAAACCGTCAACCCAACCTTGAAGTGGCGCCGACGATCCTGTCCGCGCGTTGCGTGCGCGCAGCGCCACGACATTCGTCAGCTCAATCAACGAACCCGGTGCGGCGCAGCAGGTCTTCATCAATGGAACTCGGGCGGGTCTGCTCCAGATGCCGGCGGACGTACTTGCCCACCAGATCCGCCTCCAGGTTCACCGGCGTGCCGACCTTCCACTGGCGGATGTTGGTGGCTTCGCGCGTGTGCGGGATGATGGCGACGGTGAACGTCGCGTCGGCCAGCTCAGCGATGGTCAGGCTGATCCCGTCCACACAGACGCTTCCTTTATGTATGCACTGGCGCGCGAAGTCCTCACCGCAATCGACGGCAATGCGCACCTCGCCGCCCGCTTCGTGCATGGCCGCGACTTGGCCCGTGGCGTCCACGTGCCCTTGCACAATGTGGCCATCCAGCCGTGCGCCAGCCTTCATCGCGCGCTCGACGTTCACCAAAGCACCGGTCTTAAGCGCGCCGAGGTTGGTCAACCGCTGCGTTTCTGGGATCGCCTCGAACGTGGCAGTCGCGCCACTCAGCGCAGCCACCGTCAGGCAGCACCCGTTGAGCGCCACGCTGTCGCCCAGCTTCACCGACTGCCAGTCCGCCAGCGGCGACAGGTCCAGCGCCACGCGCAGCAACCCGCCGTCGCGACGCGCGTCCCCCACCGGCAATGCCGCCTCGACGATGCCTGTGAACACTATCCGTCTCCTGCCAGCGCCTGCGCAATGCGCACAGCCAGCGCGTCGGCGGCTTTGCGCTGCTCGCAATCCGGAAACCAGCGCCACTCGGTGCCGAGCTGCTTGGCTGCACGGTCAGCGCGGCCGCGCTCCATCTCTTTGCTCGCGCGCTCGACCACCGGCTCAAGCGCCTTGTCGGCGTCGCCGGTCATCGCCGCCATCACGTCCTTGTCGGCTTTGATCTCATCCAGGATCGCCGTGCCTTCCTTCGCCGCATCCGGCGCGAACCGGTGCGCCGCAAGCTCCGCGGCCTGCACCCACGCCCGCAGCCAGCGGCTTGCCTTCAGGTCGGACTGCGCGCGTTTGAGCAGCTTGGCGGCGGCGCGTTCCTGATCTTTGGCGAGCTCGTCGCGGAACTCCAGCACCTCGGCGTAGATCGGCAGGTCGGTCCATTCCGCCAGCGCGCGCTCGAACCCGGCGGTCTGTGTGATGTCCGCCTTGATCGCGCGCTTCATGTTCTCGAAGTTGACCTTTAAGGCCGCCTGGAACGGGTCCGCGAGCTTGGTGATCCAGCGGTCCAGCTCCATCCCGTGCACGAGAAAGCGAATGCTGTTCAGCTCGGCCAGCGCGGGCTCTGAATCCGCCGAGACCAGCGCCGCCAGCCTCTCCTGCCGCGTCTTCAGGATGTCGATCACGTTGTCCAGCAGCAGCAGCCGCGTTGAATCCGGCGCCTCCGCCCCCTCCTTCGGCGCCAGCACGTGCGCAACCACCTTACGGTAACGCGCGTTCACTTCTTCGCGCCCCTTGGCGTACGGCGTGTACAGAGGGTCGCCGCAGAACACCGCCTGCCAGGAAAGCAGGCCATTGGCGACCAAGCCGGCTTCGCCGAACGTCCACCCGTTGCTCAGGCGGTCCCAGAACACGTGCTCGTACGGAAACCCGGCTGTGTACGGCTCGTAGACGGTGCCGTAGCTCGCGGTCGCGCCCCACGAAAGCAGCGGGCCGACCCAGTTCTTGTCGGTCGCGCGGATCGTCGCCGCGCTGAAGCTGTGCAGGTGCACGCAGATACCGCCGGTTCGAAACTGCACGCGCGCAGCCGGGCTCTGCGTGCCGGCGTACCAGCCGTAATAATGCAGCGTCTCGGGGCGGGTGGATAGGTCCGTGACTTCGGGCAGCGTGTCGTGATCGAACGGCAGGTCCACCTTGCCCCACGCGCCCGCCACGAGGCGCATCTGGCGGTCGCGCTCGAGGTACCCCTGGCCAAGTTTGTCGCCGCGCGTGTCGAGAAAGCTGCGCCCGACCGCGCCCAGCGTTTCGGCGAGGATCGCCTTGTCGATCATCCCCTTCACGATCTCGACCGACGGGCCGTCCAGCCGGCACACGATCAAATACTTGCTGTTGGGCGTGATGCGCTCGGTGCTGTCGAGCAGGTCGTTGCGCACCGCGCCGTCGATCGACAGCGCCTCCTGGCGCGCGAGTGTCAGCTCGCCGTCGACGCTGGCTTCGTCGTGGCCCTTGAACGGGCCGTCGTTGTCCTCGCGTGAGCGGTCTTTGACTTTCAGCGGCACGCCGCGCGTGGGCACGATCACGCAGATCTTGCCGCTGGCTTTCACGGCGCGCTGCACGGGGTCCCAGATGTCCTTGGAGAACTCGTCGCGCGAGATCTCTTCCTTATCAGATGCGCTGATCTTAAGGATCTGATTAACGTCGATGCGCCTGCGCTTGGCGTAGTACTCGGCAATCTCAACGCTGCCTTCCGCTTTCTCGTTGGCGACGATCAGGACGTTCTCCGGCCCGATCGCCCACAACGGCGACGCCAGCAGAAACAGCACAAGCAACTTCCACACCATGATTTCTCCGCAGCCTTGCCCAATGCTACACGCACCCGGCGGATACGTGCTAGGATAATGCCGGAGGAGCCATGCGCCTGTTTGCCATACTGCTTCCCCTTCTGTCTGCCCCCCTGTTCGCATGCTGCGTCTTCGACAACGACCTGCTTGAGGACGAGCTGCTGCCGTGGCCCGGCGCGGTCGCCATCATCTCCGGCCGCGTTGAGCGCATGCCCGCGGCCTACCACGCCGCGATGCTGGACCGCGCGCGGGCGAACGAGCTGCCCGGCGGCGCGACGGCCAACGCTATCGCGGCTGCGCGGGCGCTTGACCAGCTCAATCGGCAGGAAGAAGGGATAGACGCGCTCATTCCCGTGCTTGCCTCCGCTCCAGACGCCGAGGAAGCTGAAATACGCGCGCTGCTCACACAGCTCTACATCCACCTTTGGTGGCGCGGCGGCTCGGCCTCGCGGTCTCCCGACGAGTGCCTGAAGGCCGCCGGTATACAGGTGTATGCGCACCCACAGGCGGCCTACCTCTCCAAGTTTCTGGACTGGGCGGTCTCCATCGACAAAGCCGACCCCAAGGTCATGTTGCGCGACTTCTTCGGCCTGCGGTTGATGGGCAACAAGCTGGCGATCTCGGCGACGACGCAGTTGCACGACGCCGGGCTCGACGACGCGCCGCGTGTGCTGCTGGACCTGATCAACCTGCACCCCGTCTGGGAGAACTTCGATACCTTCCACACCCTAAGCCTCGCGTGGGTCGCCGACGGCCGCCAGCCGGCTGCGCACTTCGCCCGCCTGCGGGCGTGGGAGCTGCACGAAGCCGGGCAGAAGTCGCGCGTGCGCGGCATTGAAGCGGTCACCGACATTCGCCGCGTAACCGTGGTGCACCTGTTCCGCGATCCTTCTTATGTCGAGAAGCTGCCGATCGATGAGCCGTACCGCAAGCGCATGCGAACCTGGTTCGACGCGCAGCGTGCGTACACGAAGAAGTGGACCGCCGCGCGTGACGCCTACGCGATCACGGCGGCTACGGACCCGGACGCATTCCAAGCCGGGTTCAAACCACCCGCGGCTGACTTGCCGCCGATGCCGTTTCCGGACATTGAGCCGGCGGGTGCGCCCGCGGTGGCGGTCGATCAGCCGGCACAGACAGAGCCCGCCGCGCAACCTGAGGCCCCTGAGGTCGAAGACAAGCAATCCTCGCCCTGGATCCTGATCGGCGGGCTGCTGGTGCTGCTGTCGCTGGGGTTTGTCACCCACCGCTTCGTCGTCCGCAAGGAGCCTGAACCCACACCGTGATGCGACTCCTCCCCCTCGCGCTGTGCCTGTTGATCGGCATTCCGGCCCACGCCGGGTTCTGGGATCGCGACCGCCCCGACGACGCGCAGCTCGAAGACATGGTGCGCAACATCGGCGGGCGCTTCGACCGACCCGCCAACGACTTCTACGAAGCCCGCTACCAGCGCCTCAAGCCGCTGCTCGCGTCGACCGACGCGCAACAGGCCATGCCGCTGTACGACGACGCCGCGGTTGCGCTGCTGCGTGTGGGCAACTTCACCGACGCCATCATCCTGCTGGACCGCAAGACGGTGCAGGCGAAGTCGCTGACCACAGCCGAAGCCGCGCGCGCCGAGCAGACCACCTTGGCGAACAAGGCCGCGTGCCTGGTGGCGCGCTACATGTCGGCGGAAGGGCACGACCGCCGCGACCTGCAACAGGCGCTGCAACTGCTGGATCGCGCCACACAGAAGGACCCGTACGACACCGACGCCGAGTTCGCGCGCCGCGAGGTGAAGTGGCTGCTGTCGGCGCCCGAGTTTTCCGACGTGCGCGGCGGGTTGTTCCCGAACCTGCTGGGCGTCACGCGCGATGGCCTGCGTGTGCGTCGCGACGCCGGCGCGCTGGCGCAGCTCGGGCTGGCGGGCGCGCACATCCACCTTGCGCGGCGCATCGTGCACGGCGGCGGTTGGAGCAACCCCGACCTGCTGTACGCGCTCTCGCTCGCATTGTGGATCGAGGGGCGCGATG
>CAZNBU010000125.1:0-8588 GCA_964571035.1 uncultured Planctomycetaceae bacterium
AGACCTTCCAGTGCTACATCTCCGACATGGGTGCTGCGCCATTGGGCGGCGCGCCGGTCGGCCTGCCGTCACCTAGCGCCAACGGCACGCCGGGGCTTGAGGTCAGCGCCGCCATCGTGTTCGGCATCATGTACGGGCCGCTTGCGCCGGTGATGGTCCAAAGCAACGCGACGGAAGTGCTGCTGGCGGACGTCAGCCTTGACGCACTGCCCGGTGGCGACTGGGGCATCAACACCCTGACCTTCAACGCCAGCGGCACCGGCAACCACAACTCTGCCTACTCGGAGCTGGCCCTTTACGAGGACGCCAACAACAACGGTACATGGGACGGCGCTGCCACGGACACCCTGGCTGCGCCTACGGCTGCGGGTTTCGTCGCCAACACGGCCAACTTCGACCTGATCCTGTCTACTCTTCTGGGCGGTGACGAGCGCCGCTTCTTCCTGGTGGCCACGCTCAGCGGCACAGCCGCTACGGGTGACACCTTCGGTGCGCGCCTGACCAGCTTTGTCCCGGGTATCACCCCGCCGGGCGGCTCCGACATCGGTTTCCCCACCCCTGCCAGCACGGCGCTGGTGATTGACGTTCCGGTGGTCAGCGTCGCCAACGGGCCTGAACAGCCAGTCGCCGCCACCCATGCAGCGGGCGCCGCGGGCGAGCTGGTTGTCGCAAGCTTCCGCTTCAGCGCGTTGAACGGGCCGGTAACCGTAACCGGGTTCAACATGACCACGGCCGGCACCGGCGACTGGAGCAGCGATGTCGACGGCACCACCGGCGTGCGCGTCTACCGCGACGACGGCGACGGCGTCTATTCCTCCACAGCCGACATGCAGCTCTTCCAGGGCGGCGGCAGTGCACTGGTCACCGCTACGTTCAACATGCCGCTGGTGACGGGCGAGGTCGCGGACCTTTGGGTCGTCATCGGGTTCACGGCGACTGCAGGCCAGGGCATCGCGGCTACACCGGAGACCTTCACCCTGTCCATCGCCGCCCCGGGCGATGTCGGCGCATCCGTGCCGGCTGCGTTCGGCATGCCTGCGCCGGTTGGCATCACGGTGGGCGCGATTGACTTCAACGTCGCGGGGTTTGACCCGGCAACCGCGCTGCAGTCCGGCACGCAGCCGATCACGATCACCGGCAGCGGGTTCATGATGCCGTTCACGGTGATTATCGGCGGCACGGTATGCCCGGGCACACCGGCGATCGCAGGCGGCACGCAGGTGACCGGCCTGACGGTTCCGCCGGGCGTCGGCGCGAACCTGCCGATCGTCATCCACAGCGGCAACCTGCCGCCGCAGACCCTCACCCAGACCTTCACCTACACCGCACCCAAGGACAATGAACCTCCCAAGACCGACGAGAGTGGTTGCACCACAAGCACGCCGTCGGGATGGGTCGTCGTGGCCATGTTGTTGACTTTGGGTTTGGTCGGCGTAGCTCGTCGTCGCCGCGCGTAAATACCTGCCGTTTCATCGCTTACATGTCAGTGAACGTGGCCGCTTACGGGCGGCCACGTTTCTTTTTTGACTGACACTCCCCGTGCGGGCGGCTCTGTCGCTGATTCCAGTATATTACATTTTGATACATCTGCGGGAGAGCTGTGATGCGGTCTTCAAAGTCTGTAAGGCAACCCGAAACGCGCCGCGTGGCGGCTGGCGAGATTCGCTGCGAATGCGGCGCGCTGCTGTTTCGGGCGCTTGGGCCGGTGCAGCTTGAAGTGAAGTGTCGCCGCTGTTCGCGGATGTGGCGCTTCACGCCCAATTGATTGCTGCCGTCTACCCAGAATTGAGGCCGGAACCTCGTGAAGGTCGGAGCCCTGATCCTTACGAGGTTCCATGCTCAAGACCTGCAATGACTGCCCCCTTCGCCCCTCCTGCCAAATCCCGTGCGCCGAGGTCGAAGCCCTGCTGCCACACGAAGAACACGCCCGCATCCATGCCCTGCACCGACGCAACGCAGCCGACGCAGCCCGGCGGCTTCAAGCCGAACGCGACGCAGCGCGCACGCTGACGGACTTTCGCCACGTACTGCGTGGCCGTGCGCGGGAGGTGTTTGACCTGACCTACAACGACACGCTGCCGCAGGATGAGATCGCGGAGCGCCTGGGCATCACCCGCCGCGTAGTCAGCCACTACCTTGTGCGAGCGCGGCGCAAGATTGCCGCACACCTGGCGCACCGACCGCGCTAGCATGAAGCAATGGAAAGCGACGCTCAGGTGGACAAAGCAATCGCGGGCATCTCGGTGGTTCTGGCTGCGTTCTCGCTGGCGGTGATGAGTTTCGCGGTTGTCGCTGCCCTGGTGGGACCGGTCGGCGACCTGGACTCGGATATGACATCCATGCTGCGCTACGCGGCACTTGGGTTGACGGTGATGGTGCTGATCCAGAACACCGTGCTGATGCAGACGCTGCTGACCCGGGTCCGCAACGCCAAGACTGACGCCGAGCGTTTGGCTGCGCTGCGCACAAGGGCGATCGTGCTGGCCGGCAGCGCCGAGGGCGCTGCCCTTCTCTCGGGCGTCGTTATCCTGTTGTGCGGGTTCACCTGGCACGTGGTGCCGGCTTACGGTCTCTTTGCCGTCATGGTCGCCGCGTTGTGGCCGACTCGCGACCGGTTCCGGCAGGCCCTTGGCGGCGAACCCGCCCCCAAGGCTGACAAGTACACTTGAGCTTGCTTTGATGCCCCCAAGAGGGCTGCCATGAACGAGATTGTCTTTGCCATGTATCGGCCGTTTGCGGCGACGAACCGGCAGATGATGCTGGAGCTGATCCGCTCGCACAACGCCACCCTGCGCGTGGAAGAGTTGATCACCGACCGGCCTGCTGTCCTGGTGGAAGCCGAGGACGGGTCCTTCATCGAGATCTTCGAGTGGAAGCCGGGCGGCGCGCAGAAGGCGCACGACCACAAGGCGGTGCAGAAGATCTGGAAGCGCATGGAGGAGCTGTGCGAGTTCGCCCCGCTGATCAGCCTGATGGAGGCTGAGCGCACGTTCCCCCACTTCAAGCCGGTGGACGGCGTGGTTTCTTGACATGTCAAGCTTCGTCGGCGGCCTGGACTCGGGCGATTTTGGATTGCCGATTTTGGATTTTGGATTGAATGGCGGCCCCTGCCGGTCAGGTGGATTCGTGATGCTTCACTAGGCCTCGACCTCGGGCAAACCTGCCACTTGCCGTTCAATCCAAAATCGAAAATCCAAAATCCAAAATCGGTCGCTCAAAGACCCACGTGATGCGCCGCCACGTCTGCCCCGACGGGCGCGAGGTCATCCTGCAAGCGAGCGCGCCGTAAAGACGGACGGCGCGGTTGCCCGCGCCGCCCGGTCGCCAGTCAGGGGGGTTGCTAATCCTTCGGTGGGCGCTGTCCGTTGTCGTTGTAGCGCTCAAGCGCTTCCCGCACGCGGCGGCGCACCTCAGCGACTCGTTCGGGGTGCTTCTTGATCTCGGCTTCGACGTAGTTCATCCACGCCTGCACCTGCTCCGGGACGTCGGCGTCGCTTGTGCCCTCGGCGAGAATCTCCGCGATCTTGGTCCACGCCTGCACTTCTTGCGGCGTTGCGTCGTCGAAGAACCCGTGGCGCAGCAGCAGTTCCAGCCAGCGCGCAATTACCGCGCGGTCGGCTGGGCGCGCGAGCACGGCTTTCAGCAGCTTGTCGCCACGCTCCCATTGCTCGGGCGTGATGGCGTCGTAGTGGTCGCCGAGCGCGACGCGCAGCTCGTTCTTGATCGCGTCCGCGCGGCCTTCGATCACCCAGGCTTCGGGGGCTTTGCCGTCGCACGGCTCCACCTGCACGCCGTCGCTTTCGATGCTGGCGCACGACCCGACCTGCACCGCCTTGCCGCCCACCAGCGCGTCGCCGTACAGCGGCCGCGCGATGTACCCGCCGTTTGACCGCGTCAGCGACACGCCGCCGCCGTTGACCGACACGCGGATGTCCTTGACGCGCGTGTTGATCCGCCCGCGCGCCCAACTGTCGAGGTACAGGTCGCCTTCCACCGGCTCAATGTCCGGCACGCCGTCGGCATCCGTGTCTGAAAGCCGCACACTGGCGCCGGCTGCCACTACCGCAGTCCCCTTGCCGAGCTGGATCACCGCGTGCGAATCAGCGGGCGCGGTAAGCACCGCGGGCACAGCCACCTGGCTGTCTACGCGACGGTTGCGCGTGACGGCGCCGCCCGCATCGCGCAACTCAAAGTCGGCGCCGCTGAACGCCACGACGTGCGCCTTGGGCACCGGCGGGCGCTGCGAAATCCCCGGCCCGTCCACGCGGTCACCCTGGTGGAAAGCCAGCACCGCGATCCCGGCGCCGAAGAACAGCACCACCGCCGCGGCAGCCGCCCAAAGGGCCCGTTCACCGAACGGGCCCTGGACGACGCGTGCTCCCGCACCGTCGAGCACGCTTTGCTGAAAGTCGGATGTCAGGTGATACGCGCCGGCAAGCTCGTCCATCGCTTCGTGCGCGCCGCGCAGCGAGGCGAGGAAATCGCGCAACGCGGCATCGCCGGCCAGCGCGGCGCTCAGTTGCGCGCGCTCAGCGTCATTCAGGTCCCCGTCGAGGGAACGCGAACAAAGCAACTCAAGTTCTTCACGGCTCGCCATACATTCACCTGCCCGGGGTCACCCCGGGGCTGCAATTAGTCACTATCGGGCGAAAAGTCTTTCAGCTTTTCTGCCAGTGCTTTCCGGGCCCGCAGCAGGAGCATGTGCACCGCCCCCTCGCTTACCCCCAACTCGGCACCGATCGCGCGCCCTTTGCGCTTCTCGAAATAGTGCATCACCAGCGCAGCCCGGTAGTTCTCGGGCAGTTCATCGACCGCCCGGCGCACGGCATCAATCCGCTCGCCGTTGGCCATAGCGGACAACCCGGTGTCGCGACCATCCGGGGCGCCTTGCAGCAGGTCGATGTTTGCGATCTCGCGCTTGCGGCGACGCAACAGGTTGATGCCGATGCCAATGACCCACGAGCGAAAACTGGCCGGCTTTTCGAGTCGCTGAAGCGTCGTAAATGCCGTCACGAAAGCATCTTGCGTAACTTCCTGCGCGCGGCCGGGATCGCCGCAGCGCACCAGCAGATGCCCGAACACGCCGTCCTGGTAACGCGCGACCAGCGCCGCGAACGCGTCACGGTCACCGCCCCGCGCCGCACGCACCAGCGCGGGTGTGTCAGGTTGTTGCGCATCCGCCATTTGCGCCTCGGGGGAGCCCCGGAGAACCCACGCGGCGTTTGTAACAGACATCCGTCACGAAGGAATCACCGGCGCACGTGCCTTGGTGATCTACGTTGCGTCGCCTATCATCGCCGGTGTGCGCGTCCGCATCGATCGTCCTGAGAAGCGAACCCCCTCGGTCTGGGAGCTGTACTCGCTTGTGCTGCTGACCGGCGCCGCGATCTACATCCCGCTGTCCTACGTGCTGCCGTGGCTGCCGCCGGTGCACAGCCCGCTGCGCTACGCGGGATTCGCGTGCCCGTTGTGCGGCGGCACGCGCGCCGTCACGGCGCTTGCGCTGGGCCGGTTTGAGCTGGCGGTGCTGTACAACCCGTTCGCGCTGGCGGTGCTGGTGTTTCTGTTGTGGGGCGCCCTCGGCTACCTGTTCATGGTTGTGCCGTTCAAGCGGCGTGTTGTGTTCGAAGGCAGCAAGGGCGAGCGCCGCGCCTTCTGGTTCGGCGTGTTCGTGCTGGCGTTGGCGAACTGGGGATGGGTGTACATGTCCGGCATGTACGAGAAGCCGCTGGTGCTGTAGCAACGCCCTTGCAAGCCAGGAGCTTGGAGGCGGGAGGCGGGAGGCGGGAGCAAAACGCGTCTCTCGTCTCAGCCGATGATTCTTGGCTCCCGCCTTACAGCGATTCAAGCACCGTGCGATCCAGTGCTGACCTGAATCCCACTTCCTGCACGTTGACCTCGCGTGCCTTGCCAAGTCCAATGCCTGCCCCATGGGTGAACCCGGCTATGTCGTTCTTGCCCGCAAGTACCGCCCCCGGCGGTTTTCCGATCTTGTCGGGCAGCCGCACATTGTGGCGGCGCTCAGCAACGCAATCCTGACCAACCGGGTGGCGCAGGCGTTTCTGCTTACCGGCTCGCGCGGCACCGGCAAGACGACTACCGCACGGCTGCTCGCGTGCGCGCTGAACTGCCAGCGCCGCAAGGATAAAGAGTTTGAGCCGTGCGGCGAATGCCCCAGCTGCATCGACATCGGCAACAGTGACGACCTCGACGTGATCGAGATGGACGCCGCAAGCAACAGCCGCGTGGACGACATTCGCGACCGGCTTCAAACCGTGGAGACCCGGCCGGCGCGCGGCAAGTTCCGGATCTTCATCATCGACGAAGTTCACATGCTTTCGACCAGCGCGTTCAACGCGCTGCTGAAGACGGTTGAAGAGCCGCCGCCGCACGTGAAGTTCATCCTGGCGACGACCAACCCCGAGAAGATTCCCGAGACGATCCTGTCCCGCTGCCAGCGCTACGATTTCCGGCGTGCTACCAACGCCGAGATCGTCGAGCGCCTGCAACAGATCTGCGCCACCGAAGGCGCGGAGCCTGGCGAAGGCCTGCTGCGCGCGATTGCGGAGATTGTCGAAGGCGGCATGCGCGACGCGCTGTCGCGTCTTGACCAGCTCTTTGCATTCTGCGGGTTGAAACCGACCGTTGCCGATGCTGAGCGCGTGTTCGGCCTCGTCAGCCGCCCGCGCCTTCTGGAGCTGCTTGAGAAGCTGGCTGCAAGCGACGCTGCCGCAGGCATTCTGTTTGCCGAAGACGTGTTCGACAGCGGCAAGGACGTCGCCGAAGTGCTGGCAAGTCTTGTCGCATTGGTACGCGTGCTGCTTCTGATTGCCGCCAGCGGTGGCGATTCACGCGCCATTGATGTGCCCGCGGATGAGCTTCCACGGCTCAAAGCCGTCGCGAAGCAGTTCGGCATCAACGGGCTTGTCTATACAGCCGAGCTTCTTACAGACTGCCGCAATCGCATACGCCGCGCGGCGTTCCCACGGGTGGTTGTAGAGACAACACTGGTCAAGCTGGCGCTCGTCGGGCGGCTTGAGACGGTTGAAACTTTGCTGTCCAAGTTGAACGAAGTTTCTGACGCACCGGCAGCACCCACCCAGGCGCCGCCTCCGGCTGAAAACCCGCCTGCAAAGCGGGGTTTGAGCGAGCGCGAGCAAGCCGCCGTCGACGCGGTCCGCCGCCAGTTCGGCGCGAAATAGCAGGAAAATTGAATCTCCAGTCAATCTTTGGCTTGCGCGTAGCTAACTGGTCGTTTATATGTTTTGGCACGTTCGGGAGAGAGCATGGCAGGTCTAGGTAACTTTGGCGATCTCATGAAGCAGGCCCAGCGCATGCAGCGCGACATGGGCAAGATCCAGGAAGAACTGAAAGAGCGATACGTAGAGGGTGCGGCGGGAGACGGGCTGGTAAAGGTCATCTGCTCGGGCGCAGGTGAGCTGGTAAAGGTCGAAATCTCTCCGGACGCGGTCGACCCCGAAGACATGTCGCTGTTGGAAGATCTGGTTGTAGCCGCAATCAACGCGGGCCTGAAGAAGGCCGAGGAACTGCGGCAATCTGAAATGTCCAAGGTCACAGGCGGGATGAGCTTCCCTGGAATGTTCTAGGGAAGGCATCGGGAAGACCGGGAAATTGTGATTCGTTCCCTATTTTAGGGATCATGTCGATCCCCCACGAAAGGAAACCCGTCGATGCACGCCACTGAGATGCTTAGAGACATCCCCTTGTTCAAAGGCTTGTCCGAGGAAACCCTCGGCCAGCTTGAATCCGCAACCAACGTCAAACGCCTCGAGGACGGTGAGGTTTACATCACAGCCGGACAGCCGCCGAAGGCGTTCTGTGTCGTGCTGACCGGCCAGCTCAAGTTCTACCGCGTCAACAAAGCCGGCAAGGAGCAGATTTTCGGGTACGGTCGCCCCAGCGACGTTTTCGGCCTGACAAGCCTGACCGATGCCTACCGCCCTGCCGCGGTCAACTGCATGGCGCGCATGACGACCGAGCTCATCGAGATCGAACTGCCGGTGATCCGCGACGTGATGCAGCGCGACAACGCGCTCGCCATCGCGATCCTGCGCGAGCAGTCCAAGCGCTACTCCACCATGCTTGACCTGGTGGACCAGCTCAGCCTAAAAGACGCGCACAACCGCCTCGCAAGCTGGCTTGACGCGTGGATCGACGAGAACCACCCGGAAGCGGGCGACCACGAGCTGATGGTCGTACTGCCGTACACGCAAAGCGAGATCGCGGCGCAGATCGGCACCGTGCGCGAAGTTGTTTCGCGCGGGTTCAGCCGCATGGAAAAAGACGGCATCCTGCGCGCAAGCGGCAAGCGCGTCACGCTGCTTTCGCGCAAGCAGCTTAAGCGGATGGCGGAAGGATAGTCAGCAGGGCGGGCATCTAACGGAACGAACTCAGGCCCCCGGCAGCGCCGGGGGTCTTTGTTTTGCGCGGTCTCGTTGTTCGTCTGCGGCGCGATCACGTCAAAGGTCAAGAGTCGAATGTCAAAAACAACTTCGACCTTAGACCTTTGACCTTAGAGCAGTTTCGGATTGTGTGTAGTTGGTTCGAACGGGTTGCCGATGAACATG